>NZ_PJBS01000350.1 GCF_002836055.1 Psychroflexus sp. MES1-P1E | reverse complement strand
GATTCTCCTTCGAAACCATTTTAATTTCAAAAAATATCAATGTTAGAAATTATTGAACTAAAGTCTAGAAAACTTTCAGATTTACAAGAAATTGCTAAAGAGTTAAAAGTTCCAAAATTTAGAAGTCTTAAAAAATTAGATCTTATCTATCAGGTTTTGGACTATCAAGCAGCTAATCCCGACAAAATGAAAGAGATTCTTAGTAAGGAAAATAACACTAAGACTTCAACTCCATCAGCGTCTAAGGAAGCCCCTCAACAAGATAGCAAGCCAAAGCAACCAGAAAGACCTGATTCTTCGGATACTTCAAAAAAGCCAAGAAAGCGAGTTAACAAAGGGGAGCCTAAAAAAGCACCTAAAAATCCTTTCAAAGATGATGACAGGTCTAAACGGGAACTACAGAAAAATCCTACAGAGAAAAAAGAGGTAGAAAAGGTAACAGATGAAAATCCATCCCCTCCACTAGAGAAACAAAACACTCCAGAAACTCCGAAACCTCAACAAGAGAAAAAAGAACAGACGAAACCCACTCCTCAAATAAAGGAGGCTAAACAGCCTGTTTCTAAACCAATCAACAAGGACGATTCACAAAAAAAATCTCCATCTCCAAAGCCTCAAAACCAAAAAAATCAAAACCCTAAATCTAGGAATGATAATAGGTCTAATGACAAAAATGGAAATAGAGATAATCGAAATAAATACAAAGATCCAGATTTTGAATTTGATTCAATCATAGAGAGTGAAGGTGTCTTAGACCTTATGCAGGATGGATATGGATTTTTAAGATCTTCAGATTACAATTACATGTCTTCTCCCGATGACATTTATCTATCCCAGTCTCAAATTAGACTCTTTGGATTAAAAACTGGAGATACAGTATTAGGAGAAGTAAGACCTCCAAAAGAAGGTGAGAAATACTTCCCCTTAATTAAGATTAAAAAAATTAATGGCCTTGATCCAAAAATTGTAAGAGATAGAGTTTCTTTTGAGCATTTAACTCCACTTTTTCCAGAGGAGAAATTTAGGTTAGCTGAAAAACAAAGCACGCTTTCTACACGAATCATTGATTTATTTTCACCGATTGGTAAAGGGCAAAGAGGCATGATTGTTTCTCAACCTAAAACGGGTAAAACTATGTTGCTAAAGGATATTGCAAACGCCATTGCAGCAAATCATCCAGAGGTCTACCAAATTGTTCTTCTCATCGACGAACGTCCAGAGGAAGTAACAGACATGCAGCGTAATGTAAGGGGTGAAGTTGTGGCATCTACTTTTGATAAAGAAGCTCACGAACACGTTCGTGTTGCGAACTTAGTAATTGAAAAGGCTAAACGCTTGGTTGAATGTGGTCATGATGTAGTAATACTTCTAGACTCTATTACACGTTTAGCCAGAGCTTACAACACAGTACAACCTTCTAGTGGTAAAGTCTTGAGTGGTGGTGTAGATGCAAATGCTCTTCACAAACCAAAACGTTTCTTTGGAGCAGCAAGAAATATCGAAAATGGAGGTTCCCTTTCTATCATAGCTACAGCCTTAACCGACACCGGTTCTAAAATGGATGAGGTCATTTTTGAAGAATTTAAAGGAACTGGTAATATGGAACTACAGTTGGATAGAAAAATTGCTAACCGTAGAATCTTCCCTGCTATAGACCTAACTTCTTCAAGCACAAGAAGAGATGATCTTTTACTTGGTAATCATCAAATTCAGAAAATGTGGATCATGAGAAAATATCTAGCGGACATGAATCCTATTGAAGCAATTGAATTCTTAAATGCAAGAATTAAAGACACCAAATCAAATGAGGAATTTTTAATGTCGATGAACGGCTAAAATCCCTAAATTGATCAATAATAAAAACGCTTCGTAAAATTAAATTTTACGAAGCGTTTTTATTTAAATATCTTACCTAATGCCGCCTATGATTTAACTTTGATTGAAAAGTAATACCAAATAAAATTAATAATGTCGCATAAATAAATTGAATTATACTACGACGTAGCTCAGCACAGATTTTTTTATTGAGATTAAAAAATAATTAGCATAGCCTTAGTTACAGTGATTATTCTTGATAAAAAGCAAGCAAAAGAAAACAATCTATTTCGACATTATAGATGTGTATAAACTTAGTCTGAAACTACTTTATAATTAGGATCTTCAATAATATTTACTTCTATAATTTCTTCAGCATTTTTCAATAAGCGCCTTGAATCAGGAGAGAGGTGCTTTAAATGGATTACTTTACCGTTTTTCTGGTAACGCTCAGTTATTTTGTTTAAGGCTTCTATAGCAGACATATCTACAACTCTGCTTTCTTTAAAATCAATGACCACCTCGTCCGGATCATTAGCGACATCAAACTTATCAGAAAAAATAGTTGTAGACCCAAAAAATAACGGCCCATAAATCTCGTAATGTTTTACGCCGTCTTTATCAATACTTTTTCTAGCTCGTATTCTAATCGCATTATCCCAAGCGAATACCAATGCTGCAATAATGACTCCTACAAGAACTGCTAGAGCTAAATTATGAAGTATAACTGTGACTAAAGTAACGAGAACCATGACCAAAATATCGGACTTTGGCATGCGCTTCAGTGTTCTTAAGCTTGCCCATTCAAAAGTACCTATGGCCACCATGATCATAAGTCCAGTTAGGGCTGCCATAGGAAGTTGCTCTATTATACTGGCTCCAAACATTATAAAGGCAAGTAAGGCGACTGCTGCAATAATTCCAGATAATCTTGCTCTTGCACCGTTGGAAATATTGATTAAACTTTGACCAAGCATTGCGCACCCCCCCATTCCAGAGAAAAAACCAGATATAATGTTGGCACTACCTTGAGCAATAGCTTCGCGATTCCCATTACCACGAGTTTGTGTGATTTCGTCGACAATATTTAGCGTTAATAAACTTTCAATAAGACCCACACCTGCAATGATAGCAGAATAAGGTAAAATTATTAATAAAGTCTCGAAAGAAAGAGGAACTTTTGGGATATGAAACGGAGGAAAGCCACCGCCAATAGAAGCTAAATCTCCAACGGTATTGGTCGAAATCTCTCCAAAATACACTATTCCAAAGACAACAAGTATGGCGACTAAAGAGGCAGGCACGGCTCTAGTGAGCTTAGGTAATAGCCAAATAATAAGCATCGTTAACACAACAAGACCTAAGAGAATAAACAAGTTACTTCCGGTTAACCAAGCTCCAGAAGCATCCTTGAACTGGTCTAACTGAGACATAAAAATTATTATTGCAAGGCCATTCACAAAACCAAAAATTACTGGATGAGGCACTAAACGCATTAACTTACCTAATTTTAATAAGCCTGCAAGCGCTTGAATTATTCCTGCAAAAATAACAGCAGCAAAAATATATTCAACTCCGTAGTCCATAGATAGTGTTACTAGAACAACAGCAATTGCACCAGTAGCACCAGAAATCATCCCTGGCCTACCTCCAAATATGGAAGTAACCAGTGCCATTACAAATGAGGCGTATAAACCTGTAAGTGGGGATAAACCTGCGATTAAAGAAAAGGCAACAGACTCCGGAATAAGAGCCAAAGCAACCGTTAAACCAGACATAATTTCAATTTTATAATCTACTTTTTGCCTAAAATCAAATAAATTTAATAACTTTTTCATCAGTGTTGCGTGCTTGAATTAAAATACTCCTTTTTTCTACGAAAAAAAGTTAGATAAAAGACAAAATCTTCCATTGTAGCTAACGGTATTTACATTCGTAAAAAGTTTGCAAATGTAGAGTTTAAATTCCGACTGATGGAAAGGATTAGCTTTAATTCACATTCTAGAAAAAAATGATTTAACACGCTGAATTACAGTAATTTATTTTTGTTTAAATTGATTTAACGGACTTATAATTTCGATATCCTGGAATTGAATAGCAGCTCTAACGATTGAGTTGATCGATTCTTGTAAAGCTTTTATAATATGTGATTTCAATTCATTTTTATGATGGACCAAACTTATCTCTCTAGAAGGATATGGTTTTTTAAAAAACTTCACATTTTTTTGTTTTTCATCTTTCAAATCTAGGGTATGTAAATAAGGAAGCAATGTCATGCCGAGCCCTTCATCTGATAGTTTTATCAAGGTTTCAAAACTACCACTTTCAAGATAGAATCGTTTTTGATCCGGATGGTTTTGGACACTCTTACAAAGGTTAAGAATATTATCTTTAAAACAATGTCCATCTTCTAGGAGCAAAACTTCGTCTACATCTAAGTCATCTACAGCTATTTCTTTTTGATCAAATAACCTATGCGACTCTGGTATATAAGCCATGAACGGCTCATAATATATGGGTTTTTCGATAATTTTTTCATTGCCAAGTGGAGTTGCGGCTATCCCTGCATCTAGATGACCATCAATGAGTTTGTCTACGATAACATCCGTATGAAGTTCTTCAATTTTCAAATTTATTTTAGGATACTTTTTTACAAAATTATTGAGAAACATGGGTAACAAGGTCGGCATAACTGTAGGGATAATTCCTAGCTTAAATTCTCCACCCACAAAGCCCTTTTGTTGATCCACTATATCTTGTATCCTTACACTTTCATTGACGATATTTTTGGCCTGCTCAATAATTTTCTCCCCAACAAGAGTTAGCTTTATGGGCTTTTTGGTTCTATCAAAAATTTTTACATTCAATTCTTCTTCTAGCTTTTGAACTTGCATACTTAAGGTAGGCTGAGTTACAAAAACCTTTTCTGAAGCTTTGGTGAAATTTTTATACTCCGCTACAGCGAGAACATACTTCAGTTGTGTAATTGTCATTAGTAAGTCGTTTTATGTAAAAATACAATTCTACTAGAAAATCTAATACATGTATAGGATTTGTTAATAAATAAATATGAAAACTTCTAATAAGGGTCTACGTTAATAACCACCTTAACTGACCGAAATTGAGCAATCGCCTTAAACTTATCTACACCCGCTTCAATGTATTTTTTAGAGTTTTTCAAAGATTGGTTTTCTGGGATTTTTATAATAAGGTTTTTATGATACTCATTTCTTATTCTTGCTATAGCTGGAAATTCTGGACCTAAAATATTGGCTTTAAAAATTTGCCTATAATACAAAGCTAGCCAATCTGATGCTTCATTGAGTTTGTTGAAGTCCCTAGACTTAAATGTGATTTTAATCATCCTAAAAAGTGGTGGATACTTAAAATGCCTCCGCTCATCTAGCTGTTCTTTAAACATTTCTTCAAAGTTGTTGGTGGTGACTTGTTGTAATATTTTATGATAAGGATTGTACGTTTGAATTAAAACTAAGCCTTGTTCTTGAGTCCTTCCAGCTCTTCCTGCAACTTGAACCAGTAACTGGAAACTTCGTTCGTGTGCTCTGAAATCCGGAAAATTCAGTAAGCTATCTGCATTCATAACTCCAACGAGTTTTACATGCCTAAAATCCAATCCTTTTGTAAGCATCTGAGTCCCCACCAAAATATCGATCTCTCGGTTCTGAAAAGCGGATATAATATGTTCATAAGCGTACTTTCCTCGAGTAGTATCCAAATCCATCCGCTTAATCACTTTATCTTCAAATAGAGAATTTAACTCCGTCTCTATCTGCTCTGTACCAAATCCTTTAGTACTCACATCTACGGAACCACATGCCATACACTTGGTTTTCATTGCAGTATGATAACCACAATAATGACATCTTAAAGTGTTATTATGCTTATGGTAAGTTAGGCTTACATCACAATTAAGACATTGTGGAGCATCCCCGCAGGTATTACACTCCAAAATCGGAGAATATCCTCTTCGATTCTGAAATAAAATCACTTGCTGACCTTGGTCTAAAGTTTCCCTAATAGCTTTAAGTAGGGTTTCAGAAAAGTGACCTGTCATCTTTTTTTTACGTTGCTGATCTTTTAAATCTACAAGCTCAACACTTGGGGGTTTCACATTCCCAAACCGTCTGTTGAGTTGAACAAAAGCATACTTCCCCTCCCTTACATTATTGAAACTTTCTAAACTAGGAGTGGCTGTTCCCAAGAGTGTTTGAGCTTGAAACACAGAAGCTAAAACAATCGCTGTATCTCTAGCATGGTATCTAGGTGCTGGATCAAATTGTTTAAAACTACTTTCGTGAGCTTCATCTACAACGATAAGTCCAAGGTTTCTAAAAGGAAGAAAAATAGAAGAACGAACACCAATGACAATTTTTCCTTTGGTTTCATTCAAAACATGTCTATAAACTTCTACTCTTTCATTGACGGAGTATTTACTGTGATAAATAAGAACTTGATCCCCAAAATAAGCCTGTAAACGCTGGATAAGTTGCGCTGTAAGTGCAATCTCAGGAAGCAAATAAAGGACTTGTTTACCCTCTTGAATGGCTTTGTCGATTAACTTGATGTACACTTCAGTTTTCCCTGAAGATGTGACCCCTTGCAATAAACAAACTGGATGTGTTTTAAACCCACTTTCTATATCTTCGTAAGCTTTCTGTTGAAATTGATTAAATTGAATGCTAGGCTTATCTTGATGGCCTTTAAACTTTACCCTATCTGTTTGGACTAGATATTCTTCTAAAATAGATTTACTGACTAAGGCTTTTATCACAGATTCAGACACCTCTGCTTTTTCTTTTAAGTCTTTAAGAGAAATTGGTTTTTGGCTTTGAGCGCTTAAGCTGAAAAATTTCAGTAAGGCTTCCTTTTGCTTTGGAGCTCCACTCAGTTCTTCGATGAGTTTTGGCAAATGCTCTTCGGAACCTAAGCTTTCCTTTACTTTTAAATATTTCTTTAATTTGGGCTTGTATTGCCTATTAAATTCTTGATTGACTAGGATTAAAAATTTTTCTGCCATTGAATTTATAACAGGAAAAATAGTCTTCTTGTTTAGTATAAGGACAATCTCACCAATCTTAAGTAAAGGCTGTTTTTGAAGTGCTTGTAAGATTAAATACTCTTCATCTGTAAGTGTCTCGTCTTCATCTATAGTTTGAATATCAAAATCGGGATGCGGTTCAATAGCAGTTTCACTTTCAATTAATAAAGAACTAGGTAAGGCCGATTTTAAAATTTCACCTTCTGTACACAAGTAATAATTCGCTATCCATTTCCAAAGTTTTAATTGTTCAAGAGTAACCGTGGGAGTGTTTTCCAAGATTTCTTCAATCGGTTTGGCCTCATAACGGACAGGTGGGTTTTCATGTATTTTGGCGACTATGGCAGTGTAAACTTTGCGCTTTCCAAATGGGACAGCAACACGCATGCCTACTTTAAGGTGCTCACTTTCTTGTTGTGTTATAGAATATGTAAATCTTTGTTCTAAAGCAATAGGAACAATTACGTCAATATAGAAAGGCATCTATCCACTTTTAAGAATTAGTCATCAATCCTTTTCCATTCTTGTGTTCTGTACAAAAAAGACAGATATCCTCTTACCATCAAAACGTTTGGATCATCCTCATTAAGCCACATTTTGGCATCATAAGTTTTTCCATTTTCAGGATCGGTTACAGTTCCACCTTCGTACTTGTCTTTATCTTTAGACAAATTCTTTAAGATCAGCATCCCTTCTACTTTTTGATTTTTTTGGTCACCTTTACAATATACACAACGCACATCTCGCTTTTCTTCTTTTAGTATTTTTTTGATCCGACCAAAGACTTTACCGTTTTGCTCATAAACCTCTACTATTGATTTTGCTAACCCAGTATTATCATCAATAGTTTTCCACTCACCAAAAACTTCTTGAGAAGACACAAGGTTCACAAAAAGAAAACCTATTGCATATATTAAAATCTTCATCTACTATAAACTTAGCATTCCATTCATCAAGTCTTTATCTGCTGGTTTGTCACAAAACCAAATTCCAAAGAGTGCTTTTTTGTAATCTAAACCTTCAATGGTTCCCAGCTCATTATTATTCTTAAGCACCACAACTCCTTTAGAAGGTAAATAGGTAATATCAAAAACATCCCCAACTGAAATTTCATCAGAAAAAAACGAGATAAATTTATCTATTTTTAGACGAAAAGGCTTTGTATTGCCTTTGGTAGAATTTTGGAAACCTTCCTCCACGGCAGAACTCATCTTCTTACTAGAAATTAGACCAGAAACAATATGAAGTTCAATAGCCATAGGGACATCCCCATTCATCACTTTTGAAGCCTCTGTCATTTTTACATTGGTATACAAGCCTCCAACATACATGTCCATCCAGAATTTTTCTCTTACTCCTGCTCCGTTTAAAGTTAATTGAGTTTCTCCAACTTCTAATGTGTTAGGAAGGTTTACACCTGCAACTTCAGTTTGAGCGATAGATGGCATAGTCGTTATAAGAGCCATCATAAGAACATAAATTGATTTCATAATTTTATTATTTAGATTTTCGTTTTAAATTATATAAGGCTCCGTTGAGTTCAAAACCTAGCAGCAAAATATTTGAATTTAACCAAATATATAACATCAATATTAACAAAGCTCCAATGGAACCATATAGTTTGTTGTAGGAACTAAAGTTTTCAACATAAATGGAAAATAAATAGGTAGTCAAAACAATTAAAATAGTTGTAAAAAAGGATCCAGGAGAAAGAAAACGGGTTTTCCTACCTTCTCTTGTTCCAAAGTAATATAAGATAGAGATTCCAAGAATCAAGACTATTATCAAAATAGCAAACCTACCGTATCTAGCCAATAGTAAAGAATCTCCAACAACTCCAATACTTGTGAACTGATCTATAACAAAGCTAAAATAAACCGTCGCTATAACAGCAATTAATAATAGTATAGCAACAATTATAGCAACACTAACTGCTACTATATATTGTCTAATAATTGTCCTGTTAATTTTGGTATGATACGAAAATTCAAAGCCTGTGAAAATTGCGTTTACCCCGTTAGACATAAGGAAAATAGATAAAACAAAAACAAAAGACAAGAGACCCGCTCTAGGATTGTTGGCTATATCAAAAAAAATATCCTGAAATAAACCTGAGGTTTGAGGTGGCAATAATTCTTCAAAATAGTTAAGTAATTCTTGCTGGAAATCATCGATAAACCAGACAAACGGTATCAGATTTAAAATAAAAAGCAAAAAAGGGAAAATAGCCATAAAAAAGCTAAAAGCAATGGACCCCGCACGAGTTGAAAACGTTCCTTTGATAATACCGGAGATATACAGACTTAATAAGTCATACAATGTAAGACCACCTAAGCCTGGGAGTTTTAGTTGATTTGACCAGTAAGCTACTCGACTTATAAGTGGTATTTTCTTTAATGTATCACTTATTTCAATAGCCATATTAAATGGCTTTTAGGCTAAGATCTAGATTATGAACAGAATGTGTAAGTGCCCCACTAGAAATAAAATCTACACCACATTCTGCATAGTGTTGAGCTGTTTCTAAAGTAATACCACCACTAGATTCTGTGAAACATTTTCCGTCAATAAGTTCGACTGCTTTTTTGGTTTCTTCAAAATTGAAATTGTCCAAAAGGATCCTATAAACCCCATCGTTTTTAAGAATTTCGTCTACTTCTGAAAGCGACCTTGCTTCTACTACTATTTTAAGGTCTAAATCTTTGGACTTAAGATAATTTAAGGTTTTCTGTATAGCCTCTGAAATACCACCAGCAAAATCAATGTGGTTATCTTTAAGCATGATCATATCATACAAGGCAAACCTATGATTTTCTCCACCTCCAATTTTTACAGCTTGTTTCTCAGGAGCTCTAAAGCCTGGCGTGGTTTTACGAGTATCTAAAATTTTGGTTTTATAATCTTTTAAAAGTGAGTAAAATTGATGTGTTTTAGTTGCAATTGCACTCATTCGTTGCATGGCATTGAGTGCTAGGCGTTCAGATTTTAGAATGGACCTACTCGAACCCGAGATATAAAAAGCAATATCCCCATATGACATGGAGTCTCCATCTTGCATCAGTTTATCAATCTTTAAAGAAGGATCAACATAATTAAAAACTTGCTCTGCAAAATTAATTCCAGCTATAATTCCTACATCTTTTACCAATAATTTGGCTTTTCCCATGGCATTTTCTGGAATGCAGGCTAGGCTAGAATGATCTCCTTCTCCGATGTCTTCTCTAATAGCATTTTGAATGATAATCTGAACTTCTTCTGCCAATTGCTTTTCACTAATCATTCTGTTTTCTATTTTTGTCTCCAACAAAGTTAATCTTTTTTATACGGATGACCATCACATTGCTCCTAGTTGGTAAGACCGACAACGCTCAGGTTCAAAACCTGGCCACAGAATATCAAAATCGCCTTTCTCATTTTGTAAACTACAAGGCGGACGTTATTCCTGATTTAAAAAAAACCAAGAATATGGATATCGCTCTTCAAAAAGAGAAAGAAGGAGAACTCATTTTGAAAAAAATATCCACTTCAGATTTTTTGGTTCTTTTGGACGATAAGGGAACAGAATTTACATCATTAAAATTCTCCGATTGGATACAAAAACGGATGAACTCAGGTTTGAAGCAATTGGTTTTTGTGGTTGGAGGACCTTACGGTTTTTCTGAAGCCGTTTACAAAAGAGCAAATCAAAAAGTGTCGCTGTCCAAAATGACATTCTCCCACCAGATGATCAGGTTATTTTTTACAGAACAACTCTACAGGGCTTTTTCCATTTTAAACAACCTCCCTTACCATCATGAATAAAAAAGGGGCTATCTAGAAAGACAGCCCCTTTTTTTTAGTCAATAAGAAGAATGTTATATGATTAGCATAGCATCTCCATAAGAGTAAAACTTATAGTTTTCTTCTATAGCTTCCTTATAAGCTTTTTCCATGAGTTCATGACCTGCAAAGGCAGATACCATCATCAACAATGTTGATTTTGGCATGTGGAAATTAGTAATCATGCAGTTTGCAATTTTAAAATCATAAGGAGGAAAAATAAACTTATTGGTCCAGCCAGTAAATTCATTTAGCCTACGATTAGAACTTACAGTGCTTTCTATTGTTCTCATTACGGTTGTACCTACCGCACAAATTTTTCTTTTTTCTGACTTGGCGTTGTTAATAATAGATGTTGCCTTTTCATCTACCTTAATTTGTTCGCTGTCCATTTTATGTTTAGATAAATCTTCAACCTCTACAGGACTAAAAGTCCCTAAACCTATATGAAGGGTAACTTCTGCAAAATCAATTCCTTTAATTTCTAAACGCTTTAAAAGGTGTTTGGAAAAGTGAAGCCCAGCGGTAGGTGCAGCAACAGCCCCTTCTTCTTTTGCATAAATAGTTTGATAACGTTCTGCATCTTCTGGTACTACATCTCTTGTGATGTATTTTGGAAGTGGAGTTTGTCCAAGCTCAGTTAACTTAGCTCTAAAATCTTGGTAAGAACCATCGTAAAGAAAACGTAGAGTTCTTCCTCTATTAGTAGTATTATCGATGACCTCTGCTACTAAACTTTCATCTTCACCAAAATAAAGTTTGTTACCAATTCTTATTTTTCTGGCAGGATCTACCAAAACATCCCAAAGTCTGGTTTCAGGATTGAGTTCTCTAAGCAAAAATACTTCGATTTTTGCACCGGTTTTTTCTTTGTTACCGTAAAGTCTTGCAGGAAAAACTTTGGTGTTATTAAACACCATGACGTCTTTTTCATCAAAGTAATTAATAACGTCTTTAAATATTTTATGCTCAATTGAACCATCTTTACGGTTTATCACCATCAGCTTAGCTTCGTCTCTATGTTCTGAGGGAAATTCTGCTAAAAGGTTTTCAGGTAAAGTATATTCGAATTGTGAAAGTTTCATTCCCATAGTCTGATATTTTTTTAAAAATGCAAATATACTATCGTGAGATAGGCGATGTCAAGTGTTTTATTGTTTATTTAGCTTAATAAGTTTCAAATCAGCGGTTTTACTGGATACCAAGTGCTTTTATTTTTCCCCAAAAGTCTGGAAATGATTTTGAGACAACCTCTGGATTTAATATAGTCAAATCTACTTTTATAGCTAATGGGGCAAATGCCATTGCCATTCTATGGTCTTGGTAGGTCTGTACAGAAACGGATTCCTTAAGATTAGCCTTAGGGCTTAATTGCAAAGATTCGTTGGAAATTTCTACTTCAGCACCAAATTTTTCAATTTCAGTCTTAAGAGCCACCAGCCTATCGGTTTCTTTCACCTTCAAAGTATGTAAGCCAGTTAAATTACAGGCTATATTAAGCCCTAAACAAGTTACTGCAATAGTTTGAGCAAGATCTGGAGTGTCATTGAGGTCCAATTCAATTTTTTCGGGAAGCAATACTCCTCCTTTTTTTGAAATTAATATAGAATCCCCATTAAATCGAGTTTCAATGCCGAAAAGTTTATAAAACTCTGCCACTTTGGAATCGCCTTGTAGGCTATTTTTTTGGAATGTAGAAAGTTCAAATTCTCCATGATCCATCAAAGCTAAACAACTGTAAAAATAAGATGCTGAGCTCCAGTCTGATTCTACAGCAATAGTTTTGGGTTCAATTTTGGTCTTCGGATGTACTTGAATATGCGATTCCTGTAAATCTACTTCAACACCAATAGATTTTAATGCTACGGCAGTCATCATCAAATAGGGCTTTGAGGTTACCTTTGACTGTAAGTAAATAGAGAGTCCATTTTTAAAAGAAGGAGCAATTAACATGAGTGCAGTAATATACTGGCTGCTCACACTAGCTGGTATAGAAATTTTATCCTTATGTAAAGATTCTCCACGAATCTTAAGCGGAGGAAAACCGTCGTTGCCCAAATATTTGATATGACCGCCAAGTTCTCGCATAGCTTCTACCAAAATACCTATTGGACGCTCATGCATTCTTTTACTGCCTTTTAAAACAACTTCTAAATTAGGCAACGAAGACAAATAGGCTGTTAAAAATCTCATAGCAGTCCCCGCGTGGTGGATATCTATCTCATCGCCATTTTCTTTGAGGCTTGTTAAGGCTTTATGTAATACACGGGTATCATCACAGTCGGATAAACCACTTAATTCAATATTAGGAAACTGGGCCTTTAAAATCAAATACCTATTGGAAATACTCTTAGAACCAGTGATATGAAGCTTGAATTTGCTTATTGATGTTTGCCTAAAACTAAGCTTCATTGACTTTCATTTTTCTTGATTTTCCCTCTAAACTTCAAAAAGGTGACTACAAATCCATATACAAAACCACTCATTATGTTGGCAACAAAAAATCTCAATAAATTGTCCTTTGAAAATCTCTTTTCTACAAATAAGGAAAGGTCAAAATCATAACCAAACCACATATCTATAAGATTATAAATCACAATAAAGCCAATGGCTAGTGTGATAACTGATCGCCAAAAACCTATGGCAGAAATAACTTTTTGAAACATTTATTTAAGTTTTGGATTGTTTTTATGACGATCGTGGTCCCGTTTGGTTTTAAGATCTAATTTCTTGTCGAACGCCTCTTGCAAATCAATTCCTGTTTGGTTTGCCAAACATAAGACAACAAACATAACATCGGCTAACTCCTCTCCCAAATCTTTTGACTTATCGCTTTCCTTTTCACTTTGTTCACCATAGCGTCTAGCGATGATTCTTGCAACTTCACCAACTTCTTCCGTAAGTTGAGCCATGTTGGTAAGTTCATTAAAATATCTTACGCCATGAGAATTTATCCATTCATCCACTTCTAGTTGAGCACCTTTAATGTCCATAAATAATTATGATTTAACGAGAACAATTTTTTCGTTCTCTTTATTCATCAAAGAAATATAAAATTCTCGCAATAAGCTATAATCTTGAGGTAAAAATAAAGCAACATTGACCTCATGGTTGACCTTTACTAAAATCAAATTATTATAAACCTCTATCAGATAAGTAAGTTTTGCAACTCCATCGCCTAATTTTAAGATTCCTTTTTTTGGTAGATAATCTACTTTATATCCCTCGGGTATTTTAAGTGATATCACATACTCGAGATTTCTTGGGAATGTGATATCGACAGGATATATTCTCGTCTCACCTTTAAAAGGATTCTCTTTTAGCTTTAAAAATAGCATTGGTGATACATAAAGTTTATCTCCAATTTTCTCAACAAGTTTTGCCTTTCCTGAAAAATTAAATTCTTCTACCAAAGGCTTTGAAGGGGCCTTTAAATTTTTAGTTTTAATATCACTCATTTGATCTATACTAAAGTAATTTTCATAGTTCATCCTTTTTTCATCCTCACTTTTATTATTTAAAGATCTTCTAGACTCCCAACCGTATTGATCTCGTGAAATTATTCTACAGAACCCACTTATTTCACCTTGAGTGTTAAGTTCTGCTTTCACTTGATATTTTTTTAATGAATTTGTCGATGGAAATATATCCAGCGCTTGGAATCCATCAGGTTTAATTAGTGTACCCTTCCAGTTTAAAGCACGACTTGGTAAAATATTTGGAGAAGCAAATTCATCTGTTGCATCTAATAAATATATTTCTCCTTTAATATTGACATTAGTAAATACATAATTCAAACCCGATATAGTGGGGAATAACGGAATGCCATTGGATATTGTACTAGATAATACGGGATTAGCATCTAGGTTAGCCTCCCTCAACATAGCGGTTAGCATAATATTAATATCCGCTGAATTCCCTACGCCTTCGTCGTATATTTTATTGAGCTTATTACTAGTAAACCGTCTCTCTTCATCATTCCAAGTCATTTTATTTTTTACAAAATTAAAAACAGCAATCATTTTATCTTTAGGAAGACTCTTATCTTTCAGAATAGAGTTAAGATCATTCTTAAAATATCGTGTTCTAGAAATTTCTTTTTTATATGTATCCGTTTCACTTAAGGTTTTAACCACATCATCCCAGGTTATGGAGACGACTTTAAACGGTTCTAGCAGTCGGTTTTTATAGGAGGATAGCTCGTAGCCTACGGATGGAAAATAGTTTGAAATTTTGTTTACATAGGGTTCGTTCTCAATTTTAGGCAAATTAGTTCCAACATATATAATTTCTCTAATAGGAGTATCTAGGTTTGTTCCTTCATATTTTACGTATAACGAGCCTTTTTTAACTTTATCTATGGTTTCAAAAGGATAATAGCCTTTAGTTCTAACATTGTAAGCCAAGTAATCTATCGGTATACTTGTTTTATATTCAGAATAACGAGTTGGCGTACTATTTTGAAAAATCCAATTTGACAACTTACTGATATGTGGGGAATCAATTGAGTAAGAATACTGAAGGATTACACCATCTTGAACTTTAGGTAAAGTGAATTTTTTAGCTTTCCAAAACTCGCTTAAATCCACATCAAAAATATCGCTCTCTTCTAATTCTTCCTTTTCAATTTTACCATCTTTTTCATAGTAAACAGAACCCTTAATATTAGATAATGTTTCTTTGTCTGGGTTTCGTTCTCCAATATAGTAGGGAAGTTGAACATTAGCTTGACTATAGCCTTCTTTGGTATATATTTTTATCCTTTTGACTACTACAAATTTATATTCCCAAGAATTCATGATAGAAAAAGAAATTTCTCCTTTGTTATAAAAAACTTCAGCTGAGGTGGTCGAGTCTAGAGTGCTTTGGGTTTCCCTCAACATGTCTAAGGTAATATCCTCAAGGGGCTTGGTCTGAGAAAGGGTAAGATTAAAATAAAACTAAAAATGATGTATAAATTAATTTCACGTTTAAAGGATCTAATTGGAGTTGTAATTATAAATTAGTAGAATTTGCTTTTCAATTGATAGACAGACACTAAATTCAGATTTTAAGCAAGAACATATCACTCTAACTATGAATATTTTCAAAAAAATCATCTCAATTTACAAACCCTCTACAGACTTAAACTAGAGTGAATTCAAGGGTAAATAAACACAAAAATCGTTGGATTTATCACCACTTTTTGTGCGTGATGAGTGTCCTTTATAATATCATGAAAGATTGGGGTTTATAAATTTATCGACATGTAGTTGAGCCGCTTTAATTTCTTTAAATAGTTATGATTTAATGAGAACAATTTTTTCATTCTCTTTATTCATTAAGGAAATATAAAATTCTCTCAATAAGTTATAATCCTGTGGTAAAATTAGCGGCGCGTTGATTTCCTGACCAACCTTTACTGAAATTACATTATTAAATTTCTCTATCAAATAGGTTAATTGCGCAACACCTCCTCCCAATTTGAAAATTACCTTTTCTGGTAAATAATCTACTTGGTAGCCTTCAGGAATTTTGATAGTGATAAAATGTTCTATATTTCTAGGAAAGGTAAAATCGATTGGGTAAACCCTTTCTTCTTCTTTAAAAGGATTCTCTTTCGATTTTAAGAACAACATCGGAGATAAGTAAAGCTTATTTCCTATTTTCTCAACAAATTGCTCCTTTCCTGAAAAGGTGAAACCTTCTAATAATGGTTTCGAAGTGTCTTTGAGATTTGAATTTGATACCTCTTCAATTTTGTTGACACTATAAGCACTCTCATATTTCAATTTTAATTCATCATTGCTTTTATTATTTAAAGATCGTCTAGATTCCAAACCATATTGATCCAAAGAAATTATTCTACACATTCCGTTCACTTCCCCTTCTGAGGTGAGTTCTGCTTGGATTTGGAATTTTTTAGTTGAACGAGTAGAGGGAACAAGGTCTAAAGGTTGAAATCCATCTGATTTAAGAATAGTTCCTGTCCAGTTAAGGGCACGCTTAGGTAAAATATTTGGAGATGTATATTCATCTGTAGCATCTAAAAGATAAATTTTACCATTGATATTGACATGAGCAAATACATAATTAAATCCTGATATAGTCGGAAACAATGGAATGCCATTAGATATTGTACTAGACAGGACTGGATTAGCATCCAAATTGGCCTCTCTTAACATTGCTACTAGCATAACATTAATATCTGCTGAATTCCCTATACCATCTTCATAAACTTTATCTAACTGATCACTCGTGTATCTTCTTTCTTCATCATTCCAGGTCATCTTATCCTTTACAAAATTGAAGATTGTATTCATTTTGTCTTTTGGAAGAGTCTTGTCTTTTAGTATAGCTTTTAGATCATCTTCAAAATAATTTGATCTTGAGATTTCTTTTTTATAAGTGTCTGTATCACTTAATGTTTTTGCCACATCATCCCAAGTTTTTGAGACTGACTTATTAGCTTCATACTGGCCAGTTTTATAAGACGATAACTCATAACTAATAGAAGGTAAATAGTTTGAAACATTATTAACAAAGGACTCATTTTCAATTTTAGGTAGATTTGTACCAATATGCTTAGACTCTTTTATTGATGTCCTCGCTCGAAATCCTGCTAATGAACTCTCCTTTACATCGCTGAACGTTTCAAAGGGATAATAGCCTTTTGTTTTTATACTATAGGCTAAATACTCCCCTGGGATTCTTGTTGCATATTCAGAATACCGTGTCGGTATAGTGTTCTGGAATACCCACTTTGGTAGATTGAAAATATTTGGAGAATTTATAGTATAAGAATATTCAATAATAACACCATCTTGAATTTTGGGCAAAGTAAATTTTTTAGCTTCCCACTTTTCGCTTAAATCCACATCAAAAATATCTCGATTTCTTAGTTTTTCACGTTCAATTTCTCCGTCCTCCTCATAGTAAACATAGCCATCTATATTGGATACAGATTCTTTATCTGCATTTTTCTCCCCTATATAATACTGGATTTGGACATTGGCTTGATCATAACCTTCTTGACTGTATATCTTTATTCTTCTAATCACCTCAAATTGATATTCCCAAGAATTTATTATAGAAAAAGATATTTTTCCTTTTTCATAAAGGACTTCAGCAACCGCAGAAGAATCTGAAGGGCTTTGGGTTTCCCTCAGCATTTCTAACGATATATCCTCAAGTTCCTGAGATTGAGAATAATTAAAATTAAAAGCAAGTAGAGTAAGTAATAATGCGAAAATTAATTTCATTTTCAAAGATTTTAAAGATTGGTATTTAAGAGGATTAGGTCAATTTTAAACTTAATTTAGTGTTGTCATACTTCGAAATTTGTGAAAAGAATTCAACAAATTTTTCGTAATCAGATTTTTGATAATTATTCGTATTCAACTTAAAGTATCGTTTTACAATTAGCGTATTGTCTTTAAGTTCAAAACTTAGTCGATAGGAACCAAATTCGGAGTCTAAACTAATATTTTTAAGCTCAGTGTCTACGGTGAGATTTTCTAAATTGAAAGTAAATTCGTCCTCGTCGACGAATCCTCTTGATACATTAAATGGAGTTTGTCTTACTTTATAATTAGGCAGATTAACTTGAAATTTATTAAACGGATTAACATCTAATATAAGATCATTCCCATAAATTTTAACATAGTTATCCGCTTTAAGTTTAACCTTCTCAAAGAAAGTCACATCCTCTTTATTATTCGAAAACTCATGACTTATAAGAGTCATTTCTTTTAAGTTTTCCCAGTACGATAAATAATGTGAGTTTATATTTTTCTTATTTTCTCCATCAAGACTGTATCTGTTGTTATATTGTGTGCCTCTGGTCTTAATTTTTACATCAGCAGTAATTGCCTTTTCAATAATATTTATTTCTGCTGTGGTTTTTTGGTAATTATCCTTTTCTGTATAGGCTGGAGTTCGTAATATTTCTCCCCCACTTGGTTTTACAGCCAAAACTTTTCTATCGTCTGTAAAGGTGCCTAAAAAATTGAAGGGAATGTCTTGGCTTGTACATTCCAGCCAAATATCTTCTTCATTTTCTTGAGGTATATTTAGAATAACATGATTTCCCTGCATAGAAGTAAAATCTTCAGTTATATCTTGAATTTCAGAACCGGCATAAACAACGCAATAATTAGATTCAATATCGACCAGATTGAGCAATGCCTTTGTATAATTCGTTAAGCCTTTACAGTCCCCATACTTTTTATCATCAACTTCTTCTGCCGAAATTGGCTTCCAACCTCCTAAACCAATTTGAACACTTATATATCTCGTATTATTTTGAACATACTCATATATTGCCTTAGCCTTCTCTCTTGTAGTTTCAAGGTTTTGAGTAAGTAATTTAATTTCAGAAATTGTAGATTCTGGAAGTTGATCTAAGCCTTTTAGTAAATTTTCATGTTGCCATAAACCAAATTCCTGCCAGTTACTCACCTCTCCTCTTTCCCCTTCAAGCTCAAATTTTTGTAGAGCAAACATAACCTTTGGTGTAAATGTTTCAAAAGAAGGGCTATAAACTTCTCTAGATATAGACGGCAAATTAGAGACTGAATAGCTTAATAAATTAGGATTATCGTTCTCTATCGAAACCTCGTCCATAAACTCATTTTCTGAAGATCTCAAAACAATTTCAGACTTGTTTTCTATTCGAAAGGTCGATGATTTAATAGACTGATAATAATTCGCATGAGGAGTAAAACTTTTTATAAAAGCTGTATTACTGGTCTTGGTTTCTTTTTCAAAATGAATGGTAACAGGGTAACTTGAAGGTGTATATTCGAGGTATTTAACTCTATTATCGGTATATAAACTAACTGAACTTACAGCACTAACATCCATAAAATCCCTTTCTTTAAAAGTTTTGATTTCTGAACCTAAAGCATCATAAATTGCAACCTCTAAGTTTCTAATCTTAGTCGATTTATCATAGAAAGCATAAGCATCTAAGGCTGACATACCTTTTTCATTAAGGATAGTTATTATTTTATCCTCGCTTATGGTCATATCATCATAGCCATCTATAGTGACTCGAATGTCTTGTTGAAGAATAACTGAGTTGGATTTTTCTATCAACTCAGCAGTTAGATTTGCTATCGAATATTTTTCTTGTGCACTGGAAATAAACATCACAAAAAGTGATACTAAGGATAAAGTATTTTTCATATAATCAAAAATATAAAAAATTATTAAAGTTTCTGTGAAATTCTATAATTTAACCTTAGAATCTAGTATAAATGTTAAAGGTCCATCGTTGATTAATAAAATCTGCATATCAGCTCCAAATCTTCCAGTTTGAATTTTGGTGATAGTATCATTTTGAAGAGTTTTTAAGAAATCTTCGTAGAGTTTTTTGGCCAACTCTGGCTTGGCGGACTTCGTAAAACTAGGTCTATTTCCCTTTTTTACTGAAGCATGTAAAGTAAACTGACTCACGACGAGCAATTCACCTTCGATATCTTTAAGGCTCAAATTCATCTTGCCCTGTTCATCAGGGAAAACTCTTAGATATATTATTTTTTTGACCAGCCAATCTATATCCTCTTGCCCATCTTCATGTTCAATACCCAAAAAAATAAGCAAGCCTTTATTTATAGTTCCTGAAGTTTCATTTCCTATTTCAACTGTAGCTTCCTTTACTCTTTGTACAACTATTTTCATATCACCTTAAGTCTTGATAGGGATCCTTCCTGAAATTTTCGTCTTCATCTCCCTCCATGATTTGTAAATAGCTCTTGTATCTAGAATAAGCAATTTTATCTTCTGTTAAATCCTCTTTGACAGCACATTTAGGTTCATCCACATGGATGCAATTATTAAATTTACAGTTGGGCTTAACTTTAAAGAATTCTGGAAAGTAATTGTCCAAAGCATACTTATCAATATCCACAACTCCAAAACCTCTAATGCCTGGTGTATCGATAATCTGTCCACCAAAATGAAGTTCATGCATTTCTGCAAAGGTGGTCGTATGTTGGCCTTGTTTGTGTTGAAGAGATATTTGTGAAGTCTTAATGTTAAGACCGGGCTCAATTGCGTTGACCAAAGTAGATTTACCAACTCCACTATGCCCAGCAAAAACACTGACGTTATCTTTCATAAGTGCCTTTACTTGATCAATATTTTCTCCAGTTTCAGCAGAAATACCAATACACGTATACCCTATTTTCCTGTAGAGTTCAGCTAAATATTTCATCTCTGCAAACTCTTCTACAGAATAATCATCCACTTTATTAAATAAGAGTACTATAGGAATATGATAGGCTTCTGCCGTGACCAAAAAACGATCTATAAACGTCGTGCTTGTTGGAGGGTTATTGTAAGTCACTAATAAAAAAGCCAGATCGATATTAGCCGCAATGATATGAGTTTGCTTAGATAAGTTAACTGACTTACGGATGATATAATTCTTTCTGTCATAAATCTCTTTGATGATTCCTATAGTTTCATCACCTTTAGTTTCGGTATCGATTTCCACATGATCTCCAACAGCTACAGGATTTGTGCTCTTAATATCTTTAAGCCTGAACTTACCTTTGATTCTGGAATTATAAATCTTTCCATCATCAGCTTTTAACAAATACCAACTTCCCGTCGATTTGTAGACAACCGCTCTCATAAACTAATTTTTGTATTGGATTCACTTGATATCACTGGCTTATGATTTTATGTTGATGTGCAATCGATTCTTCATGCATAGCTTTAGTTAGGCGCTCTACAAAACCTTTAGACAAGTCTTTGTTTTCTCCTTCAATAGACAAGCGGTGTAAGACTTTATTCCAACGTTTAGGCTGAAGAATAGCTACATTATTTTCCTTTTTAAGTTCTCCAATCTCGTCAGCAACCTGCATTCTCTTCCCCAAGAAATCTATAAGTTGATTATCGATAATATCAATCTTAGACCTCAGCACATCCAACTTTTTTTTGAATTCTTCTGCGCCCTCCTTATTCCTGATACGCAAATCAATAGTCATTTGCTTTAGGAAATCTGGGGTAATTTGTTGCGCGGCATCACTCCATGCTTTGTCTGGAGTATGATGTGTTTCCACAATCATTCCGTCGTAATTGAGATTTAAAGCAGTTTGACAAATATCAAACACTAAGTTCCTATCACCTCCAATATGAGAAGGATCCACAAGCAAAGGCAAATCTGGGAACTGATTTTGTAAATCGATAGCAATCTGCCACTCTGGATTATTTCTGTATTTTATTTTCTCATAGGTAGAAAATCCTCTATGGATCACACCTAGGTTCTTAATATTCGCGTTGTATAAACGTTCCACTCCACCTAGCCAAAGGGCCAGATCAGGATTTACAGGATTTTTAACCAAAACAATTTTATTTGTACCTTCTAGTGCCTCTGCAATTTCTTGAACAATAAATGGACTCACCGTACTTCTAGCGCCAATCCATAGAACATCTACATCTGCTTCTAAAGCGAGATCTACATGTGTTTTATTGGCGACTTCAGTAGCAATCATCAGCCCTGTTTCTTCCTTTGCTCGTTTCAACCACTTCAGACCTATGGCTCCTACCCCTTCGAAGTTTCCTGGACGTGTTCTAGGCTTCCAAATACCAGCACGCATCACTG
This sequence comes from Psychroflexus sp. MES1-P1E, assembly GCF_002836055.1. GTDB lineage: Bacteria > Bacteroidota > Bacteroidia > Flavobacteriales > Flavobacteriaceae > Psychroflexus. Next base: position 73,398 of record NZ_PJBS01000350.1, on the reverse strand, counting down.
TAGCATCAGAATCTTTAAGTTGGTGGGCAATTTCAAGCACCTGTTCTTCAGTTTCTGCACTACAGGGACCTGCTATGACTAAGGGATGGTCTAAGTTCATCTCCGTTAGCCAATTTCTTAGATGTTTTTCATTTTTCATATCTACAAAATTAACTTTTAATGTCAGAATTCAAAGGCTTTTAGCTTGGTATTAATGAATTCAATATTCCTAAAAAAACTGTACAAGTCAATGATTTTTGAACTCATTAAAAGATATAATTTGTATTTTTGATTTAAAACTACCGAATGTCTATTGAAGTCAAATCCATTTCAAAATCCTATAAAGATCAATTTGCTTTAAAAGATATTAATTTCAAAATTCATAAAGGTGAAATTGTAGGCCTACTAGGTCCAAATGGCGCTGGAAAATCTACTTTGATGAAGATTTTAACTGGATTTATAAGCGCTAGTTCTGGTGAAGCTAGTATTAATGGGGTAAAACTAAGTGAAGCAAAAACTGATATTCAACGTCAAATTGGCTATTTACCAGAACACAATCCAATTTACTTAGAAATGTATGTCAAGGAATATCTTCACTTCCATGCGAGGATTTTCAAAAGTAAAAAAGAAAGAATTGAAAAGGTAATAGAACAAACCAAGTTGACCAAAGAAGTTGACAAACGCATCCATGAATTGTCAAAAGGCTATAGACAGCGGGTTGGTCTTGCTGCAGCTTTGCTTCATGATCCTAGTGTTTTAATTCTTGATGAACCTACCACAGGTCTTGACCCCAACCAATTAATAGAAATAAGGGAGTTAATCACTTCCATTAGTAAAGAAAAGACAATTCTTCTTTCTACGCATATCATGCAAGAAGTAGAAGCCATTTGCGATAGGGTCATCATCATAAACAAAGGGCAAATTGTATCAGATAAAAAACTTTCAGACCTTAACGACCCTGAGCAACAGGTCATAGAGGTAGAATTTAATTATAGAATTGAAGAAGTGGCCTTAAAGGAAATTGGCAAGGTGTTTAGCATCAGGAACTTAACGCGGTTCCGATACGAAATAACATTTAATACGCCTTTAGATAAACGACCAGATATCTTTGATTTTGCATACGACAAGGGTTTAAAAATACTCGAACTACACAAGAAAAATAAAAATCTTGAAAGCTTATTTATAGATTTAACTAAAGATAATTAAATGATTTTTGAATAAACCTGAACTAATTAAAGGCCATATTCATCTATAACTTTATCTTGCTTATTTGTTATTTAAACCTATTATGAAGAGAAATCTAAAATCCTATATTACCATTAGCCTAAAAGGCTTAGCAATGGGAGCGGCCGATGTTGTGCCTGGAGTATCTGGCGGAACCATTGCTTTTATTACAGGAATTTATGAAGAACTAGTGACGACCATTGCCAATGTAGACATTTCTCTTTTTAAAACATGGAGACAAAACGGTTTCGCAGCGATGTGGACGCAGCTTAATGGTGGTTTTATTATTGCGCTACTAACTGGTATTTTTATCAGTATATTTACTGTTATGCGATTAACCAACTACTTGTTGGACACCTACCCCATTGTGGTCTGGTCATTTTTTTTCGGCCTAGTAGGTGCCAGCGTTTGGTATGTAGGAAAACAAATTGAAAAATGGAATCCGAAGCTGATCGGCATTACCATTTTAGGCTTTATCGTCGCCTTTGGTATTACTAAACTTACCCCAGCACAAGGCATCGATCATCCGCTTTATTTTCTTATGTGCGGAGCTATAGCTGTCTGCGCCATGATTTTACCTGGAATTTCAGGAGCCTTCATTTTGGTTTTGCTTGGCGGATATAAATCAATTTCAGCAGCGGTATCTGAATTTAATATCCAAGTTATTGGTCTTGTGAGTCTTGGAGCAGTTATTGGATTATTGAGTTTTTCTAGAATTTTAAAATGGTTATTTACGAACTTTAAATCGCTAACCTTATCTGTTCTCACAGGATTTATAGCAGGTTCTCTCAATAAAATTTGGCCCTGGAAAGAAGTTATAAACTCAGAAATCATAAAAGGCAAAGTAGTTATTTTAAAGGAAGTTTCTATTTTACCCACTCAATTTGACGGAGATCCTAAACTAGTGTACGCATGTATAGCTGCTATATTAGGATTTTTATTAATTCTTTTACTTGAAAAAATAGCTAAAAACCAACCCCTTTCAAATGCAGAGCACAAGGACATTTAGCGATAAAATCTTCCTTTTCTTAAAAGGACTTGCTATGGGTGCTGCTAATAAAGTTCCTGGAGTTTCTGGAGGCGTTGTTGCTTTTGTTACTGGTTTTTATGAAGAATTTATTTATTCCCTCCAGAAATTTAATTTCAAGTCTTTTAAGCTTTTATTCAATGCTAGGTTTAAGAGTTTTTTCCAATATATAAACGCTAAATTTTTAGGTATATTGATCTTTGGAATGGTCGTGAGTTATTTCAGCATTTCAAAATTATTGGATTTCTTAATTGAAAGCTACGAATTAAACGTTTGGTCCACCTTCTTTGGTATGATTGTAGGCTCAATTTATTACATCGGTAAAGATTTTAAAATAAGATCAATTAGAACAATTGTTTTTATAACCCTAGGCGTTGTCGCAGGACTGGGCATTAGCTTTTTAAAACCTGCTACAGAAAATGATAATCTCTTATTTGTATTTTTTTGTGGAATTATAAGTGTGTCAGGAATGACCCTTCCGGGTTTATCGGGCTCATTTATACTAATTTTATTAGGCAATTACGTCTTGCTATTGGTAGATTCTGTAAATGCCCTTTACGACACTATGGCTGATGTGGTGAGGCTTGATTTTAGTTTTACACAAGACCCTAAACGAACTAGGCTACTTCAAGTTTTAGGATCGTTTACCGCTGGTTCCTTTTTTGGACTTATTACTCTATCCCACTTATTAAATTACGTTTTGAAATATTATAAGAAAATTGCATTTTCAATTATTATTGGATTTATAACTGGTAGCCTAGGAGTGGTGTGGCCCTGGAAGGAAAAAATTTTTAAAAAAGACCAATTAGGAAATACTATTTTAGATACTAGCGGGGACCCCATTTTAGACAATTATTCTCGCTACTGGCCAGAATTAAGTCAACTTAGTACTTGGGTTGGTTTCTCTTTTATAATAATAGGAATTTTAATAGTTTTGGGCTTAGCCTGGTATGGCAACAGTAAAAATAAAATTAACTATTCATGACAACATACGGACTTTTAGGAAGAAATATTGATTACTCATTTTCAAAAACATTTTTTAATACCAAATTCCATAACGAGGCCATCAGAGCTAAGTATATCAATTTTGATATTGAGCATATCGAAGAAGTTAAACAAATTGCAAGTAACTCTTTGAATTTAGGAGGTCTTAACGTAACTATACCCTACAAAGAAGAGGTAATTCCTTTTCTAGATGGAATAGACCCTCAAGCTGAACAGATTGGTGCTGTAAACACTATTAAAATTGAAAATAAAAGACTGATTGGTTACAATACCGATGTGTTTGGTTTCACAAAATCTATTTTTAATTTGATTGCTCCTAACCATGAAGCCGCATTAATTTTGGGAACTGGAGGCGCATCCAAAGCAATAAGACATGCTCTGGTTTCTATGGGATATCATATCAATATGGTATCTAGAGAAAAAGATAAAGGTGATTTTACGTATAAAGATCTTACTTCAGAAATTATAAAAAGCCATCAACTTATTGTTAACTGTACACCTCTAGGCACTCATCCAGACGTAAACCAATTCCCACCAATTCCTTACGAATTCATTGACGAATCACATTTGCTTTACGACTTGGTTTATAACCCCTCCCTCACTAGATTTTTAGCTCAAGGAAAAGATAAGGGTGCACAAATTATAAATGGAGAACAAATGCTTATTTCCCAAGCAGAAAAAGCTTGGGAAATCTGGAATCAATAATATATTTAGTAGTATTTTTTATATTTATACCTAGCTGCAAACCCTATTAAAACCCAAGATACTAGTGCTATAATGATAAATTGATAACTGATAATTTGATCGCCACTAGCATAAGAATGTAATCCTGAAAGGTAAAAGTTCACTCCAAAGTAAGTCATTAATATAGATCCAAAAGCGATAACTGCAGCCCAATTGAAAGCAAATAGCCCTCTCAAACCTGGAACCAATCGCATGTGGATCACAAAAGCATATACAAAAATACTGATTAAAGCCCAAGTCTCTTTTGGATCCCAGCCCCAATACCTTCCCCAACTTTCATTGGCCCATTGGCCACCTAGAAAATTTCCTATAGTAAGCATAATCAATCCAACTGTTAAAGCTAATTCATTAATAATGGTAAGCTCCTGAATGTTTAATTTCATCTTTTTAAAGTTGGACTTATTGGTCGCTATTATTAAAATAAGAGACACCAAACCTATGATAGCACCCAAAGCAAAAGGACCATAACTTCCTACAATAACGGCCACGTGGATCATTAGCCAATAGGAATCTAAAACTGGCTGTAGATTTCCAATACTTGGGTCTAACCAATTCCAATGAGCTACCATCAAAATAATAGAAGTTACAAAAGCTGTAGAACCCATGGTCAAATCGCTTTTCCGTCCAAAGGCTAAACCAAAAAACATAGTGGCCCAAGCGACGTAAATCATACTCTCGTAAGCATTACTCCAAGGAGCATGTCCAGAAATATACCATCTAGCACCAAGGCCAGCCGTATGCACTATAAAAAGTAACACCAATAAAACTTTACTTATGTTTATAGTGATTTTATTGAGTTTGTTTTCCTTGAAAATTCTCAAAATCACAAAGACGATCATAATTAAACTCGCATACAGATAAAGCTGAAACAAGAGATTGAAAATATCTATTTTATTATACAGGATTTCAGCTTTTACCTTTCCCTGAGCTGGCATCACTTCTTCACCGTATTTAATTTGAAAAGATTTTAAACTCAAAAGCAGTTCGTCAGACTGCTCATAGTCCCCTGTTTGTCGTGCGCTTCTAAGGGACTGCATGTAGAGAGGGAGAATTTGTTTTGTGTATAAAGTATCTACACCAGCAAAATATTTCTCATCGTCCAATTCTGAATAAGAAACCCATTTATTATTAGAATGTTCTGGGATAGGAAAAATTCTAAATTGTTTTCCTTGTAAAGTATTATAGATCAAGTTCACCTTTTCATCGACGGTGATGAAGTCTTTTTGGAACTGATTTGGCACTGCAGCTTTGAATGCCGCATCTAAATACTCACCTAATTTATATTGACCATCCATCCTGAAAAAGTCTGTCAAAGAGACATATTTTTTATTTTCTTGAACTCCTAAAACATGGTGTAGACTATCATTTTTTGTTTTTATAGAAATCAAGGGGGCAGAATACCAAATCGCAGGATTTTCGATCATGGATAGCAGAACTTGGTCGCTATTCAAATCGTTATAATTGTCTTTTTTACCCAACTTTCTAAGCAATTCTGAAGAATAAGTATTGATCGGTTTCATTCGACCTCCAAAATCTTGAATAACCAATTCTCCAAATTTGGCGGCGTGGTCTTTATCGACCGTATTGGCTTTAATCAATTTTATAACTTTTTCATAATCCACTTCTTGAATCATGTTGGGGTCATGATTGGATGTTGTTGTTAGGGTATCCTGTAACTTATTAGAGTCTTCTACAACGTTTCCATTTTGAGTCTGAGCAAAGCCACTTAATCCCAAAAACAGAATTAGTATGCCTGCTAATCTTTCTTTTTTTAGCTTGATTTTGTCCAGTTTCTTCCTCAAGTCTCCAAACCTAGACCCTCTATCAAACATAATAGCCATCATTCCTAGATAGAGCAAAAAATAACCTATATATGTAATCCAAGTTCCCCACCAATCGTTATTGACAGATAAAATAGTTCCTCCTTCATCTGGATCAAAAGACGATTGAAAAAAACGATATCCTTGGTGGTCTAGAACATGATTCATGTAAATATCAAAAGGATATGAATCACTTCCATCAACAACCTCTACTTTACTCTTAAAAGAAGCATAACTTGGCTGACGTCTATCTTCAGTACCTGGATGTTTTTTAGCTATAAAATCATTGAGTTTTAGGGCGAAAGGCAGTTCAATGTTTTTACTTCCATAGCTCAAATACACATCATGATCTCCTACATTCACCTTTTTCATATCCATCTGAAAGCCTTTACCGCCAAGCAAACCAATTTTTTCAGTTTTTCCATTGGCAGTAATTTGCATGAAAATTCCGTCCGGATCATTATTATTCACAATTTCTTTTTGGACTAAATCATAACGCCCTTTGATAGCTGGATCTGGAATCACAAATTGCATGCCTCCAAGATTATATAAAGAGCGCATCTGTAAATCTTGAATTGAATCTTGGACCAATTGCCCGCGTTCTTGGTCTGCCATACGCATCCAATCTCCATCAAAAGGGGAGTCTATAGTAAATCCACCCTCATTGCTACCTAAGATGTTAATGGCACCGTCTGTTTGTTTATTAAAAGCAAACAAGATATTATGAATATTGGCTACTTCTCCTGTTTCCAGATAATGATCATGCCTTTCTCCCTCTCCAGATTCTACGATTTTAAGAAAATAAACCCCTTCCTCATCCTCAATTATACCTTCTTCTGCACCTTCGATAAATTCTAAAAACTCAATTTGAACAGAATTGCCATTATAATCTGTAGTTATTTTTTTACCCTCTGTAATACCAGGGCCTAAACTAATTTTAAAATCTTCCTTTTTTCTCAAGGGCTCTCCTTCAATTTCTCCATCGATAAATGTGGATAAATATGTTTTTTCAGACAGCATTGTATTCGCAACCTCCCCCTCTCGGATAGGCATTATACCTTCTTCACCTAAATATCGTGTGACCCAGGCCCCAACAAGAATCAAAATAAAAGACAAATGAAGAAGAAGAGTGGTAAGTTTCTTTTTATGAAATAATTTAAATCTAAATATATTTCCGACGAAATTGATAACAAAAAAAACCATGATTATTTCAAACCACCATGCATCGTAAATCCACTCTCTTGCTGTAATGGTGGTATAGGAATTTTCAACAAAAGTTCCTACAGCCATAGACACTGCATATACAATAAACAAGACGGCCATCAGTCTTGTGGAAAACAATATACTTTTTATTTTTTTCTCTAACATAGTTGTAAAATAATAGTTACAAATATAAGTAATATGAGAGGATTTATTAATCTCTCTATCGCTTACGAACGTTGAAGTTGTGTTAATTAAACTTCTAAAAAAATTACTGCATCGACTTCCTAAAAAAACTAAAGAATTATCAATTATAATTGTAAATATGTGCTTATTATACAAATCGTTAATAAATGAGAGATAAATTTTAAAACAGATAAAATTTCACTTTCAAAAATGAACATTACATTTGCACCTAAGAATTTTAAGATGTTTCAATGTATTCAATAGTTATTTTGGGGAGTGGTAATGTGGCAACTCATATGTTTCAAGCCTTTCAATCCTCCAAAACTTGTGCAGTTATTCAGGTTTATAACCATAATAAGAGTTCCCTTTTAAAGTTTGAAAACTCAGTTTCTATTACAACTGATATTTCTGCCTTAGAGCCTGCAGATCTTTATCTCATTTGCCTTAAAGATGATGTCATAGAATCTATTGCTAAGCAAATTAAAGCTAAGACTGGAATTATTGCACATACCTCAGGAAATCAAAGCCTGTTAACGTCGCCTAAAAATTCAGGCGTTTTCTATCCGCTTCAGACCTTTTCGAAGACGTCTGAACTAGACTATTCTACAATTCCATTTTGCCTTGAAGCTAATTCAGAAGAAAATTTATCACTTTTGAAATCTATCGCCTTAAGCATTTCTCAACACCAGTATGAAATTAGTACTGCACAAAGGCAAACCTTACATTTGGCGGCTGTGTTTGTCTGTAATTTCACAAATCATCTGTATGCGATTGGGGAGGATATCTGTCTACAAGAAAATATACCATTTGATATTTTAAAGGCTTTGATTAAAGAAACTTCAGATAAAGTTCAATCTCAATCGCCATCTGAAATGCAAACAGGGCCAGCTGTAAGAAATGATGAAAAAACGATAACTAACCATTTGAAACAATTAAATTCAAAAGATTACAAAGCAATATATAACCTAATGACAAACTCTATATTACAAAAGCATGACAAACTATAAAGAATTACTTAACCACATCACCACCTTTGCCTTTGATGTTGATGGTGTTTTTACCAATGGCACTCTTCAGATTTCTTCTTCTGGAGAACTCCTTAGAACTATGAATGTAAAAGATGGTTTTGTTATAAAAGAAGCCTTAAAAGCAGGATACGAGATTATTATAATTTCTGGTGGAACCAATGAAATGGTAAAGACTAGGCTTAAAGATTTGGGTATAACCAACATTCACCTAGGAGTTGCAGATAAAGTGGAATGCCTAAATGAATTTCTAGAGGTGTATAATATCAAACCAGAAGCGGTGGCCTATATGGGAGACGATATACCGGACATATATCCTATGAAAATGGTAGGTTTACCAACTTGTCCTCAGGATGCAGTTCCAGAAATAAAAGCAGTCTCTGCCTATATCTCTCATAAAAATGGCGGTGACGGATGTGTCAGAGATCTCATTGAGCAGGTGATGAAGGCTCAAGGGAAATGGAAATTTTAGATCTAGTCTAGTAAAATTAGTTATGGCCTTTCTCAATCTCGTACGCTGGAAAAATTTAGCCATACTTGTTTTTATGGCTATAATGATAAGATTTGCCCTACTGCCTGGTTTTGGCCAAAACCCAAGCATTGGTCTTTCTTACTATTTACTTCTAATTTTATCTATCGTCTGCATTGCAGCGGCAGGAAATGTTATCAATGCTATTTTTAATGTGACCACAGATAGCATCAATAGGCCCAATAAGCTTATCATCGATCAAGTTATAAAACGAAGAATAGCTTTTAAACTCTATTTTGGACTCAATGTCTTGGGACTTTTCACGATACTGTTTATACTCCTCTCGAATCCTTCCGAAAGCTTGTGGATTGTTTTTAGCATTTGTGTTTTGTCACCAATAGCCCTTGCTATTTACTCTATTTGGTTAAAAAAAGTAGCGCTTCTCGGAAATATCCTCATCAGCATACTCGTGGGAGCTAGTTTTTTATGCTTTGGAATAGCTCTAGTAGATAGTGGCCAAAACCCGGTGGTGTACTTTACTATTCTAGCTTATGCTCTTAGTGCCTTTAGCTTAAATTTGAGCAGAGAATTGATAAAGGATGTAGAAGATCTAAGAGGTGATTATTACTGCAAGATGAAAACTTTACCTATTTTGATAGGTAAAAAAAGATCTAACCACATGATTTTTGGACTTCTAACCTTTACTATTTTAACACTTCTTACGATTCTGCTGAATTACTTTTTATCACTCAACATTTTTATATTTTATGTATTTGCATTTGTTCTTATTCCTCTCATCCTTATCTCTAAACAAATTCTGAAAGCCAAAAATCAAAAGGATTACACCAGCATTAGTTTCCATTTGAAACTCGTATTTTTGATTGGTATTTCTTCTATGTTCACATTTTTAAACCTATGATTTTAGAAAATTTAAAACAAAAACGTATAATTTTAGCGTCAGGATCCCCAAGGCGACAGGAAATCTTGACCTCTATAGGTTTGAATTTTGAGGTAGAATTACGGTCAGTTGATGAAGTATTTAGCGAAACCTTACAACATCATGAGATCAGTGATTATTTAGCTCAGTTGAAAGCAGATCAATTTCAAGATTTAAAACCAGACGATATAGTCATTACTGGAGATACCATTGTTTGGCACCAAGACAAGGCGCTGAATAAACCTCAAAACAGAAATGAAGCCATCGAAATGCTGAGTTCCCTCTCCGGCTCAACTCATGAGGTAATTTCTTCGGTTTGTATAAAAACCCAAGACAAAACTGAAACTCTTTATGATTCTACAGAAGTTACCTTTAAGGCTCTTTCAAAAGATGAAATCTCGTACTATATCGACACCTATTCGCCTTATGATAAGGCAGGAGCCTATGGCATCCAAGAATGGATAGGTCAGATTGGTATTTTAGAAATAAAAGGCTCGTTTTATACCGTTATGGGATTTCCAATTCATTTAGTATATTCTAGATTATCGAACTTAAAATAATAATCATGAGAACTCTACCGCTGCTGCTGCTTCTTATCTTACTGATAAGCTGTCAAACTAAGACTGAAAATATCTCCATTAATGACAATTTTGAAAAAAGAAATCTATCTACTGAATTCAAATCGTATTGGTATGATGGGAATGCTGAATTGACCAGTTATGATTTGGAATTTTATAGATATGGTGAAAAGCGACAAGGTAAAGCCATGCTTATATTTGTGACCGAAGACTTTTTAAGTGAAGCACAGGTTAAAGCCAATTCCAAATCGGAAACTACACGTTCCGTCATGAAGCTTAATTCCACAAAAAAATTCAACACGGGGATTTATCCTTACAGCATAATGCAAAGTGCTTTTTTTCCACTTGGTGAACAGAGACCTCTTTTAAAGTTAACGTCTAGCGTTCAAGAATGGTGCGGGCACTCTTATGCTCAATTAAATCACAGAAATGACTTTCAATTAGAAACACATTCCTATTTTGAAGAGGAAGCAGATTCAACATTTACAGTAAAGCCCGTCTTATCAGAAAATCAAATTTGGATTCAACTCAGAATAGCTCCAAAGAAGTTGAAGCTTGGAAAACAGAATATCTTTCCAGACTTTTCCTTTTTACAGCTCAATCATGAAACATTTAAAACGTATTCCGCGTCCATAGAACAAAAAGAAGACGATTACCTTACTACAACCCTAAGGTATAATGAATTAGGAAGGGTTTTGAAAATCTATCAAGAAAAGTCTTTTCCATTTGAAATTGAAAAGTGGGAAGAGATGGAGATTCAAGGAAAGGATACATTGATTTCTAAGGCCAAAAAATTGAAAACTTTAAAGACAAAATACTGGCAAAAAAACTCAGACAAATATCTACATTTACGGGATAGTTTAAGTCTATAAGTTATGCTTGAAACCCTTTTTTTTCAATATGAGTCCCAAATCATCTGGACTGCTATAGTTGTATTTCTTATTTTATTATTAAGGTTTACCTTAAAGCAATCTGCAAAGCGAATCGCAAAACGAGATGAACTCAATTTTGTAAGAACTCGACTTATTTTTAAATACATTAATGTATTGGTATTTTTTATAGCTGTTTTCGGGCTTTTACTTATCTGGGGAGTAGAGATAAGAGAACTTGCGCTCGTTTTTTCTTCTGTGTTTGCTGTGTTAGGTCTTGCCCTTTTTGCAATTTGGTCTGTGTTGAGCAACATAACTTCTGGTATTATTATGTTTTTTTCTTTTCCATACAAATTAGGGGATAAAATTAAAATCCACGATAAAGACTTTCCCATTGAAGGGATCATAGAAGATATAAAAGCCTTTCAACTTCACTTGCGTACAGATGAAGACGAACTGGTTACCTATCCCAATAATTTAATCCTACAAAAACCGGTAACCCTGCTTAAGAAAGATGCCCTTCTGGACAAGCCTGACTACGGAGATCGTTAAAAAAATTTGAATCCACCGCAAAATGATATTTAGGTATTTATATTTGGTGAAAATTAAGGCTATGACAAAAACATTATTATGCAGTATTTTTCTATTTTTAAATGCAGTATGCTATAGTCAAACCCCACAAAAGCTAGCCTCTTCAGAAATATACCAACAGATAAAATCACTCAATTTTCTAGGCAATGTTTTGTATATCGCCGCTCATCCGGATGATGAAAACACAAGCTTAATTACTTATTTTTCTAAGGAGCGTTATGCCAAAACTACCTATCTATCGCTCACTCGTGGTGATGGAGGCCAGAATTTGATGGGTTCTGAGCTTGGTGAAAAGTTGGGTATGATTCGCACACAAGAATTACTGAAAGCGAGAACTATAGATGGAGGACAACAGTGGTTCTCTAGAGCTATCGATTTCGGCTATTCAAAAACGCCAGAAGAAACTTTAAACATCTGGGATAAAGAAAAAATACTTTCTGATGTCGTATGGGCTATAAGAACACATCGACCAGATATCATTATCAACCGTTTTAATCATAGGACTTCTGGAGGCACTCATGGTCACCATACCTCATCTGCTATCCTTAGTACTGAAGCATTCGATCTTGCTGGTCAAAGCAATAAATTCACTTCTCAATTAAGACTCGTTGAACCTTGGTCCCCAAAAAGAGCTTTCTTTAATACCTCTTGGTGGTTCTATGGAAGTCAGGAAGCATTCGACAAAGCCGATAAAACTAATTTTATTGAACTGGAAATCAATGCTTTTTATCCTCTAGAAGGTTTATCCAATAATGAAATTTCTGCTTTAAGTAGAAGTCAGCACAAATCTCAAGGCTTTGGAAATACTGGGTCTAGAGGTGAAAAGACGGAATACATTGAATTAATAAAAGGTGAAAAACTTACAGGAAATGATCCTTTTCATGGAATCGATACGTCTTGGAATCGCATTCCAAAAGGAAAAGCTATCGGGGATATTCTATATAAGGTTGAAGAAGATTTTGACTTTAAAAAACCCTGGAAGGTTATTCCTCAATTGCTAGAGGCAGAACAACTTATCCATTCTATTGAGGATGAATTTTGGAAATCTCAAAAAAGCAAGCGTATTCAATCTGTCATCCAAGCTTGCTTAGGTCTTTTCGTAGAAGTCCAAAGTGGAATAGCCTATGCCAATCCCGGTGATGATATACATATTGAAATGGAACTCATAAACAGAAGTCCAGTTGATATTCAATTAAAATATGTTTCACTCGGAGGAAAACCTATCAACGTTAAGCAAACTGTGCTCAAAAACAATAATGACGTCAGATTTTCGACAGTGTTCAACTTGAGTTCAAAAGAAAATTACACCACACCTTATTGGCTAAAGGAAAAAGCAGAATTAGGTATTTATAAGGTTAAGAATAGGGCTCTCATAGGTTTACCAGAATCGCCAAGACCTATTCAATTTACATTCAATTTTGAGATTGAAGGAAAATTCTTTACTCTTAAAAAACCTCTGATTTACAAGTACAACGATCCGGTGAAAGGAGAGGTGTATCAGAATTTTGAAATCCTACCTGAAGCCTCTTTAGATTTTGATAAGTCAGTGTATGTTTTCAAAAATTCCGAAACCAAAATCATTCAAGTCAACGTCAAAGCCTTTAAAGAATCGGTTGTTGGACAACTCAAATTAAATCTTCCAAATAAATGGAAAATCTCGCCCAACTCCCATGAGGTTAGTTTAAACACTAAAGGTGAAAGCAAAAGCTTCAGTTTTGAAATTACTCCTTCGTCAATTTCTGAAGCAATGATTTCTCCTGAATTAAAGCTCTCTAAAACCATCTTAAATAAATCAGTTACCACCATAGAATACGATCATATTGGGGCACATAACCTTATTGAAGAGGCCTCCGCAAAACTGGTGAATCTAGATATCAAACTTAGCCAAAAACGCATAGCTTATATTTCTGGGGCAGGTTCTAGTGTAGCTTCCAACTTAAAAGATTTGGGCTTTTACGTAAAAGAATTTTCACCTACTGATCTTACTCAAGAAAATCTTAAAGATTTTGACGTCATCATCATGGGCATAAGAGCTTACAATATCCATGAATCCTTGGCCTACAAGCAATCCTTTATATTTGAATTTGTGCAAAATGGAGGGACTATAATTGTTCAATACAACACCAATAGAGGTTTAAAAACAGATGAGATTGCCCCTTTCCCTATGCATATGTCCCGGGATCGAGTGACCGAAGAAACAGCTGAAGTTAGATTTCTAAAACCCAAGCATAGGGTTTTGAATATCCCCAACAAAATCGACAAGTCAGATTTTGAAGGTTGGGTACAAGAGCGAGGACTTTATTTTCCTGATCAATGGTCGGAAAAATTAACCCCCATCCTCTCCATGAATGATAGGAACGAAACCCCAAAAGAGGGGAGTATTCTTGTGGGTAAGTATGGGAAAGGTCATTATATTTATACGGGTTTAAGTTTCTTTAGAGAATTACCCGCGGGTGTTCCAGGGGCTTATAAGCTGCTCTCGAACTTAATTTCCATAGAATAGAATGTCAAAATCGTCTCAAAAATACGTTTGGAAAACCGCCTATACTTGGGTTTTGATTTTAAATGCTATATATATTCTAGGATTTTATGTATTCATGAATTGGTTTCAAAATTAAAGTCATGGAAGTTTTAGATTTTATTATTTTGTTTGGAACCCTTGCTTTTATTGTTATTTATGGCAGCGTAAAGTCCCGGAAAAATGCAAACGTTAACGATTTCATTAGAGGTGGTAATAAATCGGAATGGTGGACTGTTGGGTTGTCTGTGATGGCAACACAAGCAAGTGCAATAACTTTTTTGTCTACACCCGGACAAGCCTTTCATGATGGAATGGGCTTTGTTCAGTTTTATTTCGGTTTGCCTATTGCTATCCTTATTATTTGCATGGTCTTTCTCCCGATTTACCACCATCTTAAAGTATATACAGCTTATGAATATCTGGAGTCTCGCTTCGACTTAAAAACGAGAACTCTCACAGCAAGTTTGTTTTTAATACAACGAAGTTTAGCTGCAGGTATAACTATATACGCGCCTTCTATTATACTTTCAGCTGTTTTAGGATGGAATTTATTATATCTCAATATCATTATTGGTATACTCGTGATCATCTATACCGTTACAGGAGGAACCCAAGCTGTAAATGTGACTCAAAAGCAACAAATGGCTGTTATCTTCATTGGTATGATCATCGCTTTTATAATGATTTTTTCTTTTTTACCAGAAGATATCACTTTCAATAAAGCCATGAAAATTGCTGGAGCTAACAACAAGTTAGATGTACTTGACTTTTCATTTAGCTTTGATAATCGATACACATTTTGGAGTGGAATTATTGGTGGCACTTTCTTAGCTCTTTCTTATTTTGGAACAGACCAAAGTCAAGTCCAGCGTTATCTCTCTGGGAGGAGTCTAAGGGAAAGCCAGATGGGACTTATCTTCAATGGTATTTTAAAAGTGCCATTACAGTTTTTTATCTTATTGATTGGCGTGATGGTATTTGTGTTTTACCAATTCAATTACTCCCCGATCAACTTTAACCCAGCAGGAAAAATTGCAGTTGCAGAGTCCGAATATGCCTCTGAATTTGAAACCTTAGAAACGCAACTTAAATCTGTTCAGGATAAAAAGAAGAGCTTGGCCAATCAGTTTTCTATAGACGTTTCAGAAATCGAAAGTCAAAACCTACAGAGTAAATTAAAAAATCTCAACACTCAAGAAATTAGTCTTAGAGATGATGCGAAAACCATAATATCTAAAGTGGATAATAAAATTGAAACCAACGACAAAGATTATGTTTTCATTCACTTTATCCTCAATAATTTACCAAAAGGCTTGGTGGGATTGCTTCTTGCAGTGATCCTATCAGCAGCAATGTCTTCAACAGCATCAGAATTGAATGCTTTAGCTTCCACAACGACAATTGATTTGTATAGAAGAAATAAAACTCCTGAAATGAGTGAAAGGCATTACTTATATTCTACAAAGTGGTTTACACTTGGTTGGGGAATCTTTGCTATTATAGTCGCGTGCACTGCCAATCTATTTGACAACTTGATCCAACTTGTTAATATTATAGGCTCCATCTTTTATGGCAATGTATTGGGTATATTCTTGCTTGCCTTTTTCATAACCTATGTGAAGAGCAGAGCTGTCTTTATCGCTGCCCTCATCACTCAAATTATCGTTATTTATGGCTATTTTGAAGACTGGATGCCCTATTTATGGCTGAATTTATTTGGTTGTGGATTGGTCGTTATGATTGCTATTCTCTTACAAACGCTCACAAAAAAACCGACTCAAAACATTGAATCGGTTTAAATATAATTTGATAACGGATTCTATTTAGCGTTCCATTCTTTTAAAGAATCTTCATTCATCTTGATATAATCCGCATTCCCAGCTTTTTTAGCACCTTCCAAAGAGGCTTTAGCGGTTACTATAGCTTTATCTTTTTTGCCATTGGCAGCATAGATCAATGACTGCTGTCTTAGCATCCAAAATGGTTTAACCTCTACCATAACCATTCCCTTTTCCATCCACTCTTCTGCTTTATTCATATCCTTACCAGCATTGAGGTAATATATGGCAGAATCAAAATAATCGCTAGCAGATGGACCACTCATTATAGCAGTTACACTTTCCATAACAAGATCATCTGTTGGGAAACTTATTGGTACTTCAACCATTGTCTTTTCCCAAGACATCTGAAGATGTGCTTTATCCATCTGTAATGCTCCTAAATCGATACTTAAAGTTTCAACCATATGGTTTAGTGATTTTACAGGGACATTTACCATAGCAGCTACAGCATCTTCATTCCATGTTTTTGGCAAGCCCCAATTATCGGTGTCTTCATAAAAAAAGACATCCCAACTCTCTTTTTTAGGAGTACTGTAGACCGCATAACTTCCAGCTTCTAAAGCTTGTTCACCAATTTTTACTTCGGTAGAAAAAGTGATGATTGTATTTTCATTGGCCCCTGTTCTCCATCGCTTATTGAAAGGAACAAGATTTCCAAACACAGCTCTTTCATTTGCAGAAGGTCTAGAGTAAGCAATTGATACTTCGGACAAACCAACCATTTGGGTTGTGTTCGAATTCGGACTTGGTTGTGGAGCCTCCAATTGGGCAAAAATGGACATGGAGAACGTGAGCACTAAGGCTGTTAAAAATGTTTTCATAGTGTTTTTATCTTTTAATTTTTGATTTAACAATTAAATTTAAAGATAATGAAATATATGTCCTAGAAATTATTTGTCTTACTAAAATACTTGAACAGAAATCCTACTACAAATCCTTATCTTTGAAAAAATTAAAAAAATGGATTTGCAACTTATTCCTAAACTTAAACATACCAACTCCTCCAACTTTTTCTTATTAGCTGGACCTTGTGCTATAGAAAGTGAAGATATGGCTATGAGAATTGCCGAACGCATCTTGGAAATTACTGATAAACTAGAAATCCCTTTTGTATTCAAAGGCTCTTTTAAGAAAGCAAATCGAAGTAGAATAGATAGCTTTACAGGAATAGGGGATGAAAAAGCCCTAGAAATCCTCAAAAAAGTAAGTGAAAAGTTTGACGTACCGACGGTCACAGATATTCATAAAGAAAGTGACGCTGCTATGGCAGCAAAGTATGTAGACATTTTACAAATTCCTGCTTTCCTTGTGCGTCAAACCGATTTACTAGTTGCGGCTGCAGAAACGGGTAAAGTCATCAATCTTAAAAAAGGACAATTTATGAGTCCTGAAAGTATGCAGCATGCAACACAAAAGATAAAGGATTCTGGCAATGATAAAGTGATGATTACAGATCGTGGAACCATGTTTGGGTACCAAGACTTAATTGTAGATTTTAGAGGTATTCCAACAATGCGGCGTTATGCTTCAACAGTTTTAGATGTTACCCATTCTTTACAACAACCCAACCAATCTTCTGGAATTACTGGAGGAAGGCCTGAAATGATTGAAACTATTGCTAGAGCTGGAATAGTAAATAATGTAGATGGACTGTTCATTGAAACTCACTTTAATCCAAGCGAAGCTAAAAGTGATGGCGCCAATATGCTCAACATAGATTTGCTAGAAGGGATTCTAACACGGTTGGTTAAAATAAGACAAACTATTAACCACTTTTAATCGTTGGAGTCCTCGTTTAGATCCACCATATCATCCAGAGCGGAATTGACTTCACTCTCGGTTTTGGTCAAAACTGTTTTGCAATACTTCATCAACTCCGAGGCTCGTTCTACCTTTTTGGTAAGTTCGTCTACCGACACTGAGTCATTTTCGATCTTGGAAACTATAGTTTTTAGTTCACTTAAAGCAGTTTCGTAGTCTTTAATTTTTTCCATTGAGTTTTGTTTTTATCACTTTACTTTCAGCATAACCGTCTGCAAACATGGTCTTTAGTTGATCCCCAGTTTTTAAATCAGAAGCGGATTTTATAATCTTATCGTTAACTAAATTCAATGTATATCCGCGTTTAAGAATTTGTTCTGGTGATAATAATTTTAGATTGGAGGATAAATAATTCAGAGTGTTGTGATTATTTACCAACACGTCTGAGGTTTCCCTCTTTAAGGTATTTGAAAGCCGTTTTAATTGTTGATTTTCAGTTTGAAAACCTTGTTTAGTCATAAATTTAAGTTGAAAACTCAACTGAGTTAAACTGTCAAACCGACTTCTTACATAAGAAGGTAGTGTAGATTTGATTCGTTGTCGCTGTTGTTTCAGCATAAAGTCATGCCGTTGTAAAAGCGTGTCGACTTGAGATTTAAATTTTTGGTGCAAAGCCTTTAATTCAAACTGTTCTTCCTTCAGCTTATACTTTACTAATCTATTGAAATCTGAATGAAGCATATTCAGCTCCTCAAGGCAATCCATAAATCTATCGATAAAAAAATAAGCGACATCTGTTGGAGTGATTTTATTGGTATAGGTTACCATTTCGACTAGAGTTTCATTGGTGGAATGACCAATCCCAGAAATAACTGGCAAGGGGAATCTTGCCACTTTAGAGGCTAAAATAAAACTATCATAACAACTTAAACCTACATCCCCGCCTCCACCTCTTATAATTGTGACTGCATCAAATTCAGATGTTCTTGTTTTGATAAGCTCTAATGCTTCAGAAATAGAAGTGATGGCTTTATCACCTTGAAGCAAAGCAGGAAAAAGCTCTAACTCAAATTTGAACCCGTATTTGTTATGTGAAATAATATTTAAAAAGTCTTGATAACCTTTGCTGGTTTCCACAGAAATAATGGCAATACGCTTTGGAACTTTTGGAAAAGTAAGAGTCTTATTTAGATCAAACAAGCTCTCAGTTTTTAAACGCTTAAGGCTTTCTAGCTTTTCTTTGGCCATCTCACCTAAGGTAAAACTAGCATCAATATCTACAATATTCAAAGAAAACCCATAATTGGGATGATAAGTAACTTTAGCTAAGATCATAACCGTCATCCCCTCAGACAAGGGTTTTCTGGTTACGTCTTCAAATTGTTTTGAAATAATCTTAAAAGTGTCCGACCATATAATAGCTCGCATTTGAGCCAATACTTGTCCGTTCTGTTTTTCGACTAAGTCTGGATAACAATGTCCGCTTTTAGTATATACGTTTAACTTAGCAATCTCGGTTTTAATCCAGTATGGCTTGTGGTAATGCGTAGAAATCATCCGTTGTAAGCTCTTACCAATATCTAGTAAAGTAAATACAGATGTTGCAGGTGAGTTTGACATTGAATTCTTATAAATAACGCTCTTTAATAATATGGATATGATGCTTTTGATGACCACATAAAATAAAAGGCAAAACTCTTACAGAAAATGGACCTCCACTGGCTTGACCAATATTGGTTAGCATCTCATTTTCAAAACTTTTAAATAGATATATACTAGATATCCTCAAAGCCTGGAATTCTTCCAGTAAATCTTCTAAAGTTCTATGATTAGAAAAACAATGTTCCGCATAGTCGTTTTCATCATAACCTGGCAACTCTGTAAAGTCCTTTCTTGCAAACCTCAAAGCCCTGTTCATGAAAATACGCTCGGTATCGATGAGATGCTGAAGAATCTGCTTTGGCGTCCACTTATTGGGTGCATATCTAAAACCTAATTTGTTCTTTGGGAGAGTATTGAAAAAATTAATTAACTCTTCTTTTTGGTCCAAAGCTTCTAATAGGGTGGTCTCTAAAGGAACACGTTGAAGATACAAGTCGTAATATGGTTTATACTCTGTTTGATAAATTTCTGCTTTTGTAACTTCCATATTATTCAACTCGTTTTACAAATTGGCCAGCTCTTCTTTGCTTTTCTTCTCTTAATAAAGCTAATTCACGACCGGTCTGACCTCGAACAGAAGAATTTTCTTGAGCTCTTCTTATCAAATAGGGAATCACATCTTTAATAGGACCAAATGGTAGGAGCTTAATTGCATTGGAATTTATTCTACCAATGTTGAAACTGATATGGTCGCTCATCCCATACAATTGTCCAAACCAAATTCTGTCATCTGAAAGTGAAATATCTTTTTGGCTCATTAACTGTAATGCCATATAAGTACTCACCTCATTATGAGTTCCTATAAATTGCGAAATTTGATCTATATTGTCTATACAATAACACATCACTGCATTAAAGTTAACATCGGTAGCTTCTTTATCCTCACAGATAGGGGTTAGATAGCCTTTTCTCTTGGCCCTCGCATTCTCTTTTTCCATATATGCACCTCGAACTGTTTTAAACCCCAATTTAAAACCATCCCTTTGAGCTCTTTCATGTATAGCCTTTGCGTAAGACAATCTGTCCCAACGGTAGCATTGCAGGGTATTGAATATGATTGCTTTTTCCTTATTGAATTTTCTCATCATATCCTCAGCAAGATTATCTGCTGCGTCCTGCATCCATGTATCTTCTGCATCGATAAGAAGTTTAGTGTCATTATCGTAAGCAGCTTGGCAAACCTTTTCAAACCTAAATTTTATACTGTCCCATTCTTGTTGTTCTTCATCTGAAAGAACGTCGTTGGCAGTGACTTTTTCCCATATTGCAAAACGTCCTAAACTCGTCGGTTTTGCTACAGCAAAAGGAATTTCTTTTGACTTAGAGGCGTATTCTATAATCTCTATTTTTGTATTTGCAGCTTTATCAAATTCCTCTTCGGTTTCCTTGCCTTCTACAGAATAATCCAAAACACTATACACATTTTCTGCATACATTTTTTTCACAAGTGGCATGCATTCATCTTGGCTTTCACCTCCGCAAAATTGCTCGAAAATAGTAGCTCTCACCAAACTATCGATAGGTAGTTTTAAGTCTAGAGCTAAATTGGTTGCTCTTGTAGAAATCGGAACAAAAAAAGGAATGTTCATCATAGTAAAGAGAAACAGGGAACGCTTCAAGTCTTTATCTGATTTTAAGACAAAGGCGTGTTTGGTATCGTTAAATATTTTAGTATCGATCATATTGAAAAATTGTATTCAAATATAGGAATTGATGTAGTATTTTCGCTGTAGCAACTTAGCTATTTCAAGAATCTTAACAAAGCTTTTTAATGATGAATACGATAGAGCTAGAAAACTATACCATAGCATTTCAAGAACAGGCATATACTGAACTCAATTTACTGATAAACACCAAATCTTATTCTTCCATTTATATTTTGGTCGACACCAATACTCAGGAGAAATGCTCTAAATTTCTTTCAGAAAAAATTGAAGCAGACGTCAGAATTGAATGGATCGAAATTGAACCTGGGGAAGAATTCAAAACTATTTCAACTTGTTCGGAAATCTGGAAAACCTTATCTGAAACTGGAGCTGATAGAAAATCACTTTTGATAAATCTCGGAGGTGGAATTGTGACAGATATCGGTGGGTTTGTAGCCTCTAGTTTTAAGAGAGGGATTGACTTTGTACATATTCCTACAACTCTACTCGGCATGGTAGATGCCGCCATAGGGGGAAAGAATGGTGTAAACCTTGATAGTTTAAAAAATCAAATCGGACTTATACGTCCACCTCAACTGGTTGTTGTAGATGTTGGTTATCTCTCTACTTTATCTTCCGAAGAAATGAGGAGTGGGTTAGCAGAAATGCTTAAACACGGCTTAATTGCAAATGAAGATTATTTAAATAGCTTTAAAGATTTATCTCAATTTCAAGTAGACAAATTGCCTGAGTTGATTAGAGATTCTATCCGAATCAAAACCAAAATAGCCGAAGAAGATCCCTTTGAAAATGGATTGAGAATGGCCTTAAATTTCGGACATACCCTAGGGCATGCTATAGAATCCTATCAGATGGAATCGCCCTCTAAAACAAAACTACTTCACGGAGAAGCTGTGGCCATAGGAATGATTTTAGCCTTAAAGCTGTCTGCAGATATATTACAGTTTTCAGAAAAAAAATGCGACAAGGCAAGTCAACTTATCAGCCAATATTTTAAACCAGTCACTTTCACTTCAGAGGATGTGTCCAATGTAAAGACTTATCTTAAACATGATAAGAAAAATTCTAGTGGCAATATCAACTTTGTTTTATTAGAAAAAATAGGTCAGCCAAAACTAAATTGCAGGGTGAGAGATGATCAAATAAATAAGGCCTTTGCGTATTACAAAGACCTTTAGTAAATTTTAAACTCACTTATAAACTCACTATTAAATTTTATTTATAAGTGAGTTTAAATGTTAGTTAGCCACTGCCTCTTTTTCATTTTCAAGTATTCCTTCTAGGCTACCCAAGTAACGTTCAGCATCTAAAGCAGCCATGCATCCTGTTCCTGCCGCTGTAACTGCTTGTCTATATTCTTTATCTTGAGAATCACCACATGCAAACACGCCAGGATAATTCGTTTTAGTAGATTTTGGTTTTGTGATAATATAACCTACCTCATCCATATCTAAATAGCCTTTAAACATGTCTGTGTTAGGTTTATGTCCGATAGCTATAAACAAACCAGTGATTTTTATTTCTTCTTTTGCACCCGTTTTATTATTGAGAATTCTTAAGCCTTCTACAACCTGTTCTCCAAGTACCTCATCGATTTCAGAGTAGTATCTAAGATCGATGTTTTTTGCTTTTTCAACACGATGCTGCATAGCTTTAGAAGCTTTCATATCCCCTTTCCTTACCAACATGGTGACTTTAGTACAAATATTAGATAAGTATGTTGCTTCTTCACAAGCGGTATCTCCACCACCTACAATCGCAACATCTTGTCCTTTATAGAAGAAACCATCACAAACCGCACAAGCAGAAACTCCTCCACCTCTTAATCGCTGTTCACTTGGTATTCCTAAATATTTAGCTGAGGCACCAGTCGAAATAAGGACAGTTTCCGCTTCAACCCATGTTTTATTATCGACCTGAGCTTTATGAATACCCCCTACTTTATCAGATAGTTCTACCTTGGTTACCATTCCTATGCGAACATCAGTTCCAAAACGCTCGGCTTGTTGCTGTAACTCTACCATCATTCTTGGACCATCAATTCCTTGAGGATAACCGGGGAAGTTATCAACTTCTGTAGTGGTTGTCAATTGCCCTCCAGGCTCCATTCCTGTGTAAACTACTGGGTTCATATCTGCTCTTGCAGCATAAATCGCAGCTGTGTAACCGGCAGGACCTGAACCTACGATTAAACATTTTATACGTTCTATAGTATCTGACATAGTTTCTAATTTTTTACAAAGGTAACAAGTTTTTAGGTTTTCTAGGACTTCAAAAATTTGTTCTTAGCATATATGTATCAGCTTACTTTATGGTAAGAAAAATTTTGATTCTGATATCACAACAAGTTGATGATTTGGTCAACCTTATTTAATCAAATTGACCTTTAGCTTGACTAAATTTAATAAATTTGAATAAAACAAAAGTCGATGAATGAAGAGCTTTTAAAGCAACTCAAAAACAAGTACGAAGCCTTAGGCGAGAATCCAGAAAATTACTTAAAAGGTCTTCTCCATTCCAAACCTCTTAATTATTGGGATTATATTGAGGTAGATACCTTGTTGTCTTTACAAAAACCTAAAACAGATTTTAAGGACGAAACTGTTTTTATTATTTATCATCAAATTACTGAGCTGACCTTAAAACTCATGATCCATGAGGCTCGACAAATTACTGAACTTAAAGACTTTACTGGGGAAGAGATATTTATGGATAAGCTCAAACGGCTTATGCGCTACACCGATATGCTTATCACTTCTTTTGATGTTATGAAAGATGGCATAAATTACGACGATTACAGTCAGTTTCGATTATCTCTAACACCGGCTAGTGGATTCCAAAGTGCACAATTTCGTCATTTGGAATTGATGTGCACACCGCCCATCAATTTAGTAAATGAAAATGGGAAAAAAGAGCTCACCTCCACTCCTAGTGCTGATGAAATTTTTGAAAATATATATTGGAGAGATGCTGGCTACAACAGAAGTACAGGCAAAAGTAATTATACGCTTAAGGCCTTTGAAGAAAAATACCTTGAAGGGTTTAAAGCTTTAACAATGAATGTTCAAGGTCATTGTATTTTAGAACAATATTTAAAATTTGATAACCCCAGTGAAAAATTAAAAATTAGAATGAAAGATTTTGACCATCACTACAACGTAAGATGGCCAATGATTCACCTCAAAACTGCTGCAAAATATCTACAAAAGAAAGGAAAAGTAAAAGAAGCAACTGGAGGTTCCGATTGGAAAAAGTACCTTCATCCTAAATACCAGCAACGCTCTTTTTTCCCAGATTTATGGAAAAAAGATGACATCTTAAATTGGGTATAATTTTTGATTAATTTTAACCATGAAGTTTTTAAAACTTTTTTTAATAGTCGCTTTTGTATTAAGCTTTCATTTTTTGAAAGCTCAATCTGATTTTGACATGTTTGAGCCAAGACTACTTACATCCTTGAGTTTTAATGAAGATCCTTTTAGTATAAGAACAATGGGAAGGCAGTTTAACTTACCAGAAGTTGATATTTTTAAGGACCCCTTTTCGTCAAGGCCAGAAATAAACATGGTAGAAGCAGCAAATAGAAAAGCTTACAGGGCTAAGCAACAACAAGAGCAACAGTTTTCTTTTGTAGAAAGGCAAACTGCTATGTTTAGCAATTTTAAACCAAAATTGGACAACAGCTCATCATCACCTTGGGCACCCTCTTACCACAATCAAGCCATATATTCAGATCTTCATAGAATCAAAAATTCTAGCTATAAAGATTTAGGGGACCAATATCGATTTATATCTCCTTTTTATCAATTATCACCTTACAGAAGATCTTTAGGAACAGGATTCTACTTTAGGTAATTTATTTTTGAATATAAATCCCCACCCCATTTTCAATAGTAATTTGCCTGTTTTTGTAAAGCGTCCCTATCGCTTTTTTAAACGCTTTCTTACTGAGGTGAACCGTATCATAAATCAGCTCAGGTTTGGATTTATCATGTAGAGAAAGAAAACCATCCTCAGTAGCTTGAAGAACCTCCATGATCTTGTCCGCATTGGGCTCAATACCTCTATAACCTGGGCGTTGAAGAGAGACATCTATCTTATTATCAGGTCTTATTTTTTTAATAATCCCTTTGAGTATATCTCCGGTTTTTAAATCTTGAAAGACTTCATCTTTGTACAATAAACCCGAATGAATTTCATTAATGATAACATTATATCCCATATCAGTAGGATTGGTAACGATCAAATCTACTTCATCAAAATGCTCAACTGTAAGAATCGTATTATCGACAAATTTATTAACACGACTAGAGGCGACTAGACGGTTGGTCTGCTCATCTAAATAACAGAATATCAAATAATGGTCACCTTCTACCATTCTGTAGGCTTGCTCGATATGAGGTACAAACAAATGTTTTTCTAATCCCCAATCCAAAAAAGCACCAAAATCATTACTGTCGACGCACTTTAAAAAAGCAAATTCATCTAACATCACTTTAGGCTCCAAGGTAGTTGCTACTGGACGCTCGTCGAAGTCTAAATAAACGAACACCTCCAAATGATCTCCGATTTCAAACTGCTCTGGTTTGTATTTATTAGGGAGAAGAACTTCTTCTTCAGTAGAATCTTGTGTTAAAAACAATCCAGGAGGAGTGTCTCTATCAATCATTAAGGTATGCTTTATGCCTAAGTCTAACATTAAATTTAATTTATATGCAAAAGTAAGTAAAATTAAGCTTGCTTATAAATTAAGCCGTCACTAAGACTCCAAAGATTTAAAGCGAAGCACAGACTTGAAATTGATATTATTTTTCAGAAGATCAAAATAATTCAATAAGACTTTGTCATTTTTTAATCGAGGTGTAAAGATTTCAATAAGTTGTGGACTATCATTTCTTTCAAAAAAAGCTGGCAACTCCTTGTTCACTTCTTCTTGATCGTGGGCAGTTACGTAGTTAATGCCATACATAGCACATAAATGCTCAGCATTAAGTTGATGGGTAGTCTCAAAGAAATTTTCAAAATAGTCCTCTTCTTTATGGCCTGGTAGAATTCTAAATATTCCACCACCAGCATTATTCAAGAGAATGATTTTAAAATTCTTTGGAATATACTGATTCCAAAGCGCGTTAGAATCGTAAAAGAAACTCAAATCTCCAGTCACCAAAGTAGTTGGCTCTTGGCTAGCTACAGCATAACCTATGGCTGTAGAGGTGCTACCATCTATTCCACTAGTTCCTCGATTGGCAAAGGTTTTTATAGGACGTTTAGAATCAAATAAATTAGCATACCTAATACTTGAACTATTAGCAAAATGAACGATTTCATCTTGAGGTAAGGTCTCAAAAAGACTATAGTAAAAGGCAAAATCTGTAAATTCTATTTGCTGCCTATAAATCTCTCTAAACTCTAAGGTTTTTAACCTAATAGCATTCCAAGATTCAAAATAGGAGGAATGAACGTCATCTAAGCTAGGCCTTACCGTTTTAAAAAAGGAATTCACCGAAGTTTCGAAGTGCTGAGTCAAGGAAAAAAAGGTGTCATTTGCTTCTCTTGGATCGATATGGAAGTGCTGTTTTGGCTTGTATTGTCTTAAAAATTTCTTTATTTTTTTGGAGACAATCAATCCGCCAAAGGTAATAAGCATTTCTGGCTGCAGAGCTTCAAAAAGTAAAACCGAATCTGACTCCTGCTCTATTGGAGCGAGTATAGAGTCGATATTTGTAAAAAAATTAGCATCGGAAATATTGGAGGTGATTTCTGTCATCACAATAACCGAAGAATCTTGAGACAACACCTTCAAAACCTCTTTGTCTATTTTTTCATCGAGATTCACCCCTACCAAGACCAATTTTTTCTTAGAAGAATTCCAAGCTTTTACAAATCCAGAATTATCAAATTCAACCGACTCAAGATCAAATGCTTTTTGTGTTAAAAGTTTAGCACTCAATTTCTCAACTTTATGATACAAGGGCTCGTCAAAAGGAGCATTGATATGAACAGGACCTTGTTTTAGAATAGCTGTTTGTAAAGCCTTATGTGTTTCCTTGGCATTAAAATCATGAACAGATTGATCTTCAGAATTATGAAAATCTCCTTTAAGATTAGCAGAATAAAGGATGTGATTTTTAAAGACATTTGTTTGTCTTATAGTCTGTCCATCACCAATATCGATAAGGTGTTCTGGTCGATCTGCAGAGATAACTACCAAAGGCAAATTGCTATAAAAAGCTTCTGATACAGCCGGATAATAGTTTAAAAGAGCTGAACCTGAAGTACAAACTACCGCAACTGGGGTATTAAAACGCTGAGTCATTCCTAAAGCAAAAAAAGCAGCACAACGTTCATCAACGATACTATATGCTTTTATTTTAGGGTGGTGAGCAAGTGTAATAGTGAGCGGGGCATTGCGAGAACCAGGAGAAATAACTACATGTTCAATGTGATTTTTTACACAAAGTTCTGTTATAATTTGAGCTGTAGGAATTGAAGAATAAATTTGCTTCATGATACAAAAATACAAGGAACTACGCCGTTACCTAAAGGTTATTCAAATTCTTATAGCACTTTTAACATCGTCCTAGATTTATTTACCGTTTCGGTCCATTCCTCTTCAGCAATACTATCTTTAGTAATTCCTCCACCTATGTATATATGGACCTTCCCATGCCTAAAACTCATACATCTTAAATTCACATATAAATTGGAAGCTCTCACAATTGATTTGTAAGCTTGGTTTTCTTGGTTCCTAATCCTATTGGATCGTTGTGTTTGCTTAGCCACATTCAATTCTCCAAAAAAACCTGTGTAATACTGCCTATCATAGCCTTCATTCTCTTTTAAGAATTTGTAAGCCTTTGCTTTTGGAAGACCACAAACGGCTGGGGTGGGGTGTAAGTCTTTTAAGACTAAACCCAATTTGGAAGAATCTAAGTCTGTTGAAATGTCAGTTCTAAGATGAAACAAATCTCCAGCCTTATCGGTTGTTCTGGGGTGAACTTGAACATTTTGGGTATGATTTTCTAGGTCGCTCACTATTTCATCGGTTACGATTTGCTGCTCATCTAGCTCTTTTTGAGTCCACTCCCGATTTTCATTTACTCGCTTTGTTCCAGCTAAAGCCATCGTTTCAAATTTGGTCCTGTACGTTTTGGCAAATATTTCTGGTGAAGCTCCAGCCCATAAACCTATTTCTGGATGAAACCAGACATAAGTAAAAGCTTCTGGATAAAAATGTATCAACTTCAAAAGCAACTCTTCTGGATTTTCCAACGTATAATCCTCGGTCATTACCCTAGAAACCACTATTTTTTTATACTCCTCGTTCTTGACTGCTGTAATAGTATGCTGCAATAAATCAATGTATTTATTCTTATCGGATAGAGTATTCTTAAGGCTGAATTTAGAAACATACTCTATTTCAGTATCGATGAGCTCATACTTAAGAACATCGGAGTTCTCCTCAGAAAAAAAAATGGGTTGAGAAGTAGCTTCAAAAGGTGAAAAAATAAATCCAGTTTCTTTATAATTTTGAAGATGACGTAAAGTGGCGTCTTTTTGAAAAAAACAGGTTACTTCACCAGAATTAGGGAAATGATAGGCGACGAAAGGCAAATTAGAAGCCCATTGTTTCTGTATATCTTCTTTTAGTTCTCGCATTATTTCGCTTTTGGTAAAGCAATCGTAGTCAACTTTACAGCAGAGATGAGTCTTCCTTCTGCATCTTTAAGTTTGATGTCCCACACCTGTGTTGTTCTTCCCTTATGGATGAACTGGGCTTTTGCAAATACGTCTCCACTACTCAAGCTTCTTACATGATTAGCCGAAATTTCTAAACCGCGAATCATAAAATTTTTGGTATCCAAAAAAACAAAACAGGCTGCGCTCCCTACACTTTCAGCTAGAGCTACCATAGCACCGCCATGTAAAACTCCATCGGGTTGATGCACTTTTGGTGTTACAGGCATCTTAGCCACCAAAAAATCATCACCTACATCAACGTAAGTGATATCTAAAGTTTCCATTAACGTATTCTTACTATGGGCATTGCACTGCTCCAGTATCTTTTCTTTATTCATGATTGCTTTGTCAGAATTCAAAATTACAAAAGGAAATCCATTGCTTACTAGAAGTAAGCGATTTTAAAATACTTTTATAACTTCTATTAAACATCAACAAGCGATTTAATGGTCAGCATAAAATTCTTTGAGATAGGCTTCAGATTTTTTTCCTTGGATAGAAAACCGATTTCGATGTTCATTTAATTGTGAATTATAATAGGGAAACCACTTCCATAAAAATCCACCAGCAAACCAATCCTCTTTCCATAAACTTTGATGTAAAGCTTTTAATAAGTTGAGTTGGGCATTTTCATTCGCCTTATCTTCCACTCTTTTGGAAACCCAAGGCTTCTCTCCTGCAAAGTCTATACTCCTGTATCCGTATTCCGTGAATAAAACTCGTGTTTGAAAATCTTTAGAATAGGTCTTGAGATCTTCTTTCAAAATTTCCCACTTCAAAAAAGCCTCTTCAAAACTAGGAGTTTTAGAATTAGAAATAGGGAAATAAGCATCGATACCTATAAAATCAAGACTATCCCAAAAGTGAACTTCCGTATGAGTATCCCAATTTTCAGCATAAGTGAGATCACCAGAATAAACGGACTTGACTTCATCAATAAGCGAACACCAAAACACAGGTCTATGATTTACAAAGCTATTTAGTTCAGTACCAATGCAAAACAACTTCACCCCCATAGATTCCCCTAAATGCGCAAACTCTAAAATGTATTTTTTGTAATTTTCTTCAAATTGAATCCAATCCTCTTCAGAGAACATTTTGATATCTCCTGTAAAATTACCGCTCCAGACCCAAATGTGGGGTTTTAGCATAACGTCTAACTTTTGAGCCTGTAACGTTTCGATATCCTCTTTGATACCCCTTATGGTTTCACCAAGCCATTGCTTATTCTTATCAAAAATAAGTTCTGGTTGAGAGAGTTTAGGCATAAAAGCGTAAGGCATAACACTTACGAAATTAGAATTTAAATGAACTATCGCATTCGCGTGATTCTGAGTGATCGTATTTCTGGAGGCTACCATACTTATTCCATTGATCTGTGTGTTTTCTTTAAATTGGGAGTGAAGTGAAGAACATCCAAGATAGAAAATAAAGAAAATTGAAAAATAATGTCTCAGATAGCCCATATAAAGCAAAATTAATCAATTACTTTGATATTTGTAAAGAGAAAAAAAATCAAGAATGAGCCATCAGAATCAAGTGAGTTACCAAACAACCAATACTTACTCTACCCTCAATACACTAACCGATAAAACTAAAAACGTATGGATAGCTTGCCATGGAATTGGCTTTTTAAGCAAGTATTTTATTAGTTACTTTGAGGATTTAAATCCTGAAAAAAATTATATTATCGCACCTCAGGCTCCTTCTAAGTACTACCAAACCAAAGCTTATAAATATATAGGAGCCTCTTGGCTCACCAAAGAAAACAGAGAGCTTGATACAGAAAATATCCTAAACTATTTAGATGCACTCCTTAACAAAGAATCTCTTCCAACCGATAAAAATATAATTTTGATGGGGTTTTCACAAGGCGTTTCTGTTGTTACACGTTGGATGGCTCAACGCCATATAATTTGCGATCATTTAGTCCTTCATTCAGGGAGTATCCCTAACGAATTTGATGCCCGAGATTTTAACTATTTACCAGAATTGAAAACCAGTATTATTTATGGATCTAAAGATGAGTATTTAACCGAAGAGAAAATCCAAACTCAGTTGAAAATAGCCTCTACTATTTTTCCTAATGCTGCTGAGATTTTAAAGTTCGAAGGCAAACATGAAATGCATAAAGCAAGTCTGGAGAAAGTAGCTAGCGCTATAAATCTATAGGGATTAATAATTAATTCCTAGAATTTCAATAGGCTGAGAGTCTTGACTTAATTTAAATTCAAAATTATCTCCTTTCTTTTTAGAAGTCATCGCCATAGCCAAAGGAGAAGTAAAGGCTATTTTATTTTTTTTGATGTTGACCTCATCCACTCCTACAATTTTGGAATCTTGAATGGAGCCATTCATTTTGAACTTTACATGCGCACCAAACCTAATTTCGCTTTTATTTTGTTGTTCTAGATTTAGAACTTGTGCAGTATTTAATCTTTCATCGAGCAACTTTAATTTTCCATCAAATACAGCCAATTCTCTTCTTCGCTCGGTATCGTCTTGGATAGTAAGATCGGCTCTTTGCTTCTCTAGTTTTAATTTTTCTTCTCTGAGCATTACTTTTCCTTGAGGAGTAACATCATTGGTCACACCGTCAGGTAAGGAAGCTCTTGGAGGGATTATAGGTGATTCTTATTGACCGCTTTACTTTACAAATCCTCTACTCATAATATTAATTTAACTTCATTATAACAATAAAGCTGTACAAAATGAACTTTCACTCTGTACAGCTTTATCTAACAAACTAAATAAACAACCATGAACTTACTTCTGGTCTCTTTCAGGAGGATATTCCTCCAAAATTTCATTTACTATTTTATTAATTTTTTCTTCTTTCTTTTTCATGTCAAGACTTAAAACACCTGTTCCCAATCCTTGCCAAACTAACTCATTTTTCTGAGCATCAATAAGATCAATATACAGCGTCCCTTCTATATTACTTGAGACTATATTGTTTCCGCCAAAGCCGGAGAAATATGGATTCCATCCCCATCCGTAACCAAAATTATTTTGGTGGATATTTACATTTTCTCTGGTTTCTGTGAAAATGCTTATAAGTAAGTCTGGATTAGAAACCTTAAACATACCCTTAGCTACTAATTCTCTTTCAATAGCTCTTAGAATTCTTTTTTTATCTAAATCAGAAATTTTTGCTTCATCTATGCCAGGTTTAAAAAAAGCAAAAGAATTATACATTTTAAAATCTACTTCTTTATCATAATCTGCTGCCACTCGAACTGACGAACATGACATTAAAGACATAATTCCTAATAAAAGCAAGACTCGTACATAAACTTTCATGATTATAGTGTTTTAAATATTGAATCTTCTACATGAAACGGTAAGGTTACTTTTAACTTGGGTTCTTCACTCATAGCCCTTTTTATGGCGATTTCGGCACCTTCATTCCTAGCCCAAGATCGTCTGGCTACACCATTATTTACATCCCAATGCAGCATAGATTTTAATTTCTTACCTGCTTCTATACTACCATCAAGTAACATGCCAAAACCTCCGTTGATAACTTCTCCCCAGCCTACGCCTCCTCCGTTGTGTATGCTTACCCATGTAGCCCCTCTAAAACTATCTCCTATAACGTTTTGAATTGCCATATCTGCTGTAAATTTACTTCCATCATAAATATTTGAAGTTTCTCTATAAGGTGAGTCAGTTCCTGAAACATCATGATGATCTCTGCCCAAAATAATTTCACCAAGATCACCTTCAGCAATAGCTTTGTTAAAGGCGTCTGCAATCTTCATTCTCCCTTCAGCATCGGCATATAATATTCTCGCTTGAGACCCTACAACCAAGTTATTGTCTTGAGCTCCTTTTATCCAAGTAATATTATCTCGCATTTGTTGTTGAATATCTTTCTCGGAAGTTTTCATAAGCTCTTCTAAAACTTGAGTAGCAATAGCGTCTGTCTTCTCCAAGTCTTCAGGTTGTCCTGAAGCACAAACCCACCTAAAAGGTCCAAACCCATAATCAAAACACATAGGTCCAATAATATCTTGAACATAACTAGGATAAGCAAACTCTTTTGAATTTGATTCTGCATCAGTTAAACTAACACGCTGTCCTTTATCATTTTTATGAACTTTTGCCCCAGCTCTAGAAGCCTCCAATAAAAAAGCATTTCCATAATCGAAAAAATAAGTCCCCCGTTCTGAATGAGTATTTATAGAATTAACATGACGTTTTAAGGTGTTTTCAACTTCAGTTTTGAAAATTTCAGGTGAATTTACCATAAGTTCATTGGCTTCTTCGTAGCTAAATCCCATGGGATAATACCCTCCTGCCCAAGGATTATGAAGCGAAGTTTGATCTGATCCTAAATCGATATGGATATTTTGTTCTTCAAATTTCTCCCAGACTTCAACTATATTCCCTTGGTAAGCAATTGAAAGTGCTTCTTTATTTTTCTTTGCTTGTATGACTCTTTTGACCAAAAAATCTAAATCATCAATAACCTCATCTACCCAGCCTTGCTCATGTCGTGTTTGAATAGCTTTTAAATTTACTTCAACACATACGGTAACACAACCCGCTATATTCCCAGCCTTAGGCTGCGCCCCACTCATTCCTCCAAGGCCAGAGGTTAAAAACAAACCTCCTTTTGGTGATTTATTAATTTTTCGAAATCCATTTAGAACTGTAATTGTCGTCCCATGAACTATTCCTTGAGGGCCTATATACATATAGCTTCCAGCTGTCATTTGCCCATATTGGGAAACTCCAAGGGCATTAAACCTCTCAAAGTCATCTGGTTTAGAATAATTAGGAATAGTCATTCCATTAGAAACCACCACCCTAGGTGCTGAAACACTAGAAGGGAAGAGCCCTTGCGGATGACCAGAATTAATGACTAACGTTTGATCGTCTGCCATTTCTGCTAAATATTTCATGGTTAACCTATACTGAGCCCAATTTTGAAAAACTGACCCGTTGCCTCCATAAGTTATCAATTCATCGGGATGTTGGGCGACTGCCTTATCTAGGTTGTTCTGAATCATCAGCATAATAGCCTTAGCTTGAAGAGTTCTACCTGGATAATCTGAAATTGGTCTAGCATAAATTTCAAAAGTTGGCTTAAATCGAAACATATAAATCCTGCCATAAGTATCTAGCTCTTCTTTAAATTCTTTTGCTAAAGTCTCATGAAAGTGTTGTGGAAAGTATCTTAGAGCATTTTTAAGGGCGAGAAGTTCTTCTGAAGCCGTGAGGCATTTTTTTCGTTTCGGGGCGTGATTAAGCGCATTATCATAATTCCTTGGCAATGGCAATTGTGATGATATTCCTTCTAAAATTTCTTCGCTAAACGTCATATCTATAAATTATTTTTTTCCTTTTTATAACCGTATGGACAATGTCTACAACCACTTTCACAACAATAACCTCGCTTTAGGTGGTACTGTTCTGTAAAACACCTATAGCCTTCTTTTGTTATGTAATAGTCACCTTCTTCCAACGGTAATCGCTTTTTAAAATTAATCATTTCTATAAATTTAAATAAACCAGACCACAAATTGAATTTAAGACTGTAATTTTGAATTTTATTCTGAATTTACCTATGTTTTCCAGCTCTTTTTTTTCTAAAGATTTCTCATCGCCCAACCAATTTATAGGAGAGTTTAATGGCGTTGAATTATTTGTAAAACGAGAGGATTTAATTCATCCTATAGTCTCAGGCAACAAATTTAGAAAACTTAAATATAATATTCTAAAAACTCAGGATGAAGGATTTACTAAAATCCTAACATTTGGTGGAGCCTTCTCAAATCACATTGCGGCAACGGCAGAAGCCTGTCATATTATCGGTTTAAAGTCTATCGGAATTATACGTGGACAAGAACTTGGAGAAGATTTGCAGAAAACACTCGCCAGTAATCCAACGCTTAACTTTGCATTCCAAAAAAACATGGAATTGTTTTTTGTAACCAGAAAAGACTACAGGCTTAAAGAACATATTCCGTATGTTGGGAATTTATTTAAATCGGATCCAAGCCTTTATTCTATTCCAGAAGGAGGCACTAACGCTTTAGCCATAAAAGGCTGCACTGAGATATTAACGACAGAAGATGATAATTTCGACGTCATTTGTTCATCGGTTGGGACTGGTGGAACAGTTGCTGGACTTATAGAAGGTGCAAAATCTCACCAACATGTCTTGGGTTTTTCTGCTTTAAAAGGGGATTTCCTTCAAAATGAGATCTCCAGATGGACTTTAAAATCCAATTGGTCACTTCAAACCGACTTTCATTTTGGAGGCTATGCTAAAGTGAATTCAGAATTGATAGACTTCATAAATTCCTTTCAAAGTAAATATCAAATTCAACTGGACCCCATTTATACTGGAAAGATGTTTTACGGCATTTTCGAATTAATAGCCTCAGGGGTTTTTCCCAAAAATACTCGTATTTTAGCAATTCATACGGGAGGCCTTCAAGGTATTGAAGGTATGAACCGTAGTTTAAAACAAAAAGGACTTCAAACCATTACCCTTTTATGAAACTTAAAGCCAGCCTCTATATCCTCTTAGTGATTTTTATATCATCCTGTGGATCTTCAAAAAAATCAGTAGCAACTACATCTACAAAAACCAAAGCTTCAAGGGAAGTGCCTAGAACCTATCCTCGGTCAAAAGACGAAGATAATGTGGTTTCTGAAGCTGGAATAAACCTTGCTAGTTTAAGCCCAGTCGAGCTATATATATACAATTATGCGAATATTGCCAAAGAAGAAATGAGGCTATACGGAATCCCTGCAAGCATTAAGATTGCTCAAGGAATTCTGGAATCTGGATCTGGAAATGGCCCGCTGACAAGTCGCTCTAATAATCATTTCGGAATAAAATGCAACGGCTGGAAAGGCGAGAAAGTCTATCATGATGATGATGAAGCCCAAGAGTGTTTTAGAAAATACAATGACCCCAAATATTCCTTTAGAGATCATTCTTTATTTTTATTTAAAAGAAATCGGTATGCTTTTTTGTTTGATTATAAAAGCGATGATTACACATCTTGGGCTAGAGGTTTAAAACGTGCAGGCTACGCAACAGACCCAAGATATCCTCAAAAACTGATAAGTCTCATTGAACGGTATAACCTTAATGAATTTGATAAAGAGGTGCTAGGAAAGAATGCGAATATGCCCTTACCGAAGCCAAAAAGAATTTCAAACAGCGATTTAGAATTCTATCTCGTCAAAAAAGGGGATACACTTTATAATATTTCTCAAAAATTTGACATTACTGTTGAAAAATTAAAATTAATTAATAAATTAAAGAATGACCAGATTCAAATTGGTCAAGAATTAAAAGTAAAAACTAGATAACATATGATTTACAAACGAAGTAGTGCATTGTTTAATGAAGCCAAAAAGTATATTCCTGGGGGTGTAAATTCTCCTGTGAGAGCATTCAATGCTGTAGGTGGCGATCCTATTTTCGTAAAAAAAGCAAAGGGAGCTTATCTATATGACGAAGACGACAACAAACTGATTGATTATATCTCATCATGGGGCCCTATGATTCTTGGACATGCGCATCCAGCTGTTGTTAAAGCAATTGTGGAGCGAACAAAAGACGGAACATCTTTCGGAATTCCTACTGCTCTAGAAACTGAAATTGCTAAACTTGCAGTGAGTATGGTTCCAGGAATTGATAAGATTCGATTTGTCAATAGTGGCACTGAAGCCTGTATGAGTGCAGTAAGATTAGCAAGAGGGTATACCAAAAAAGATAAAATTATAAAGTTTGCAGGATGCTATCACGGCCATAGTGACTCATTTCTTATCCAAGCTGGAAGTGGTGCCGTAACTTTTGGTGAACCTAATTCTCCAGGAGTTACCAAAGGAACTGCGAAAGATACTCTGTTAGCACATTACAATAATTTAGAAAGCGTTGAAAAACTAGTAGAAGAAAATAAAGGAGACATTGCTTGCATTATCATAGAACCTGTCGCTGGAAATATGGGTTGTATTCTTCCCAAAAAAGGATTTCTTGAAGGTCTGAGACAAATTTGTGATGATAACGAGATCTTACTGGTATTTGATGAAGTGATGACAGGCTTTAGGCTTGCGCCAGGAGGTGTCCAAGAATTATTGGGGGTTGAAGCGGATATCGTGACGTTTGGAAAAGTGGTAGGTGGAGGTCTTCCCGTTGGGGCTTTCGCTGGAAAATCAGACATCATGAATCATCTTTCTCCAGACGGCCCAGTTTATCAAGCAGGGACTCTTAGTGGTAACCCCTTGGCCATGGCGGCAGGATATACGATGCTTAAAGAGCTGAATAACAATAGAGAAATCTTTGAAAGCCTTGATAAAAAGACGGCGTATTTACATAAAGGCATGGCAAAGGTGCTTAACAACGCTAATATTGATCACCAAATCAACAGAATAGGTTCTATGATTTCTATTCACTTCTGCAAGGATCCTGTTATGGATTTTGAAACGGCTGCTCACGGAAATAATCCTAAGTTTAAAACCTACTTTCATGGTATGCTAGACCGAGGTGTGTATATGCCTCCAAGTGCCTTTGAAAGTTATTTTTTAAACGATGCTTTATCTTATGAAGATATAGACCACACTGTCAATGCTCTTTCTGAATTTGTTCATGAGTTAAAATAATTTTTTGAAAATGCTTAGGATATGATTAACTAAATGTTAATTTTATGGAAATAAACAAATAATCTAATGGAAATTAATCAAAATAAACATCCAATGCCCTCTAACCATCTGTTATTGGCTATTATTACTACTATTTTATGCTGTTTACCAGCGGGAATTGTAAGCATTATTTATGCTTCTCAGGTCAATACAAAGTATAATGCAGAAGATTATGAAGGCGCAGAGAGGGCTTCTAAAAATGCGAGAACATGGTGGATTGTTGCTCTTATCCTTGGACTTTTGATTGTGGTTGCTATACCATTAGTTGTTTTTCTATTTGCAGGTGATGAGTTTATAGAAGAATTCACGAAAGCTTATAATCAAGAATTGGAAAAAAGTAGCCAAAACTAAAAGTGACTAAAGGTTTTTCACAAATATTAAAAATGAGCATACCCATCGCGATTCTAGCGTTGGGTATGCTATATTTTAATTTAAACCCAAAGTCTTTTGCCTACTTTCCTAAATGCCCCTTTTATAGTTTTACGGGTTTATACTGCCCTGGATGTGGGTCCCAACGTGCTTTTCATGAAATGCTCCACGGAAATTTATGGGTAGGCCTCCAACATAATTTTCTTATAATCTTAGTACTTTTGGTTATTTTCTATAAGTTTTATGTATTTTACCAAAATAGTTTTCAAAAGGAAGACACAGTTAAAAACATACTTTACCACAACGCAGCACCATGGGTAATTTTGGTAATTGTGGTAAGTTTTTGGATTTTGAGAAATATACCGATGGACCCATTCATTATTTTGGCTCCTTGATTTTATATGATTGTATTGCAAATTTTAGTTTTATTTATAAGTGTTTCTTTCTTTTTTTATGGGTTAGGATGTTTTTATAGTCCTACCATGTATAAAGAATTTGAACGTTTTGGTTTATCTAAGGGACAAAGGAAAATCACTGGATTTTTTCAAGTCTTAGGAGCTTGTGGTCTGAGTTATGGATTTTATTTGAATCCTATTATAGGGTTCTCTGCCGCCTTAGGTCTAAGTCTTTTGATGAGTCTTGGATTTGGGGTTCGGCTAAAAATTAAAGACAGCTTCGTACAGTCTTTTCCTTCTTTCTTTTTTGCACTGCTCAATTTATTTGTCGCTTACCAATTCTATGCCTTGCTAATTTCAGCTTAAACCAAGTTGAAATACCAAGGAATCATAAAACTCGAAATCACCCAAAATATAAAATTCAACATAATCCCTACTTTAAAAAAATCTTTGAATCTATAATTTCCTGCACTATAGACCATAGTATTGGTTTGGTAACCAATAGGTGTCATAAAAGTAGCTGAAGCTGCAATCATAACAGTCACTAAAAAAGGTAAAACTTCTATACCAGAGGTATGAGCTACAGCTATGGCGATGGGTGTCATGAGAGCTGCAGAGGCATTGTTGGACATCACTTCTGTCAGCAAAGAGGTGACTAAATATAATCCAGAAATAACCGCAATAATTCCCATGGGCGCAAGTTGATCTACCAAAGCTTCTGCTATAAGTAAATCAAGCCCTGTTTTATTAATGGCTAAACCTAGACTAAGTGCCCCAACCAATAAAAATATAATCTTCCAGTTGATAGCTTCATAAATTTCTTGCATGTTTAGAATCTTGGCCAAAACAAGGATGATAACAGCTGAAATGGCCCCTACCATAATATCTAAAATTCCAAGACTCGCTAAAACAACCATAATAGAAATAAGACCTATCACAATACCAAACTTCTTTTTATCAAATTCTGTGATATGATTTTCTGATAAAAGAACAAAGGGGGTGTTTTGACCAGCTTCTAATTTATTCAGTTCTTTGACATAATGTGACTTTACTTCGGCCAGAATGATATCTCCTGCGCTCAATTTAACGTCGTACAAATCATCATGCTTGATATCTTCTTTATGCTTTATCGCCAGTGGTATGGCTCTATAACGCCTTCTAAAGTCCAACTCTTTTAGTGTTTTACCGTGAATTTCTGAAGAGGAAGTAATCACCATTTCTACCAAAGCTGAATTCTTACCTGATAGATCACTATCACCAATTTTTAAAGGAGACACTGCTAAAGTTTTCGTTTTTCCTTTTAGGGATTTCAACTTTTCCACATCACATCTCACTTTTAAAATATCACCCTTATTTAATTCAAAATCACCTGGAGGTAAAGTAAATGAGTTGCCGTTTCGCCTTACTTCAATAATATCTATATTGAATTCCGTCACTAATTCAGAGTCCATAATTTTTTTTCCAATGGAATCTGAATTGGATAACAACTCGACTAAAGTGATGTAATTATTAACATTAAACTTAGATTTTAAATCTTTAGAATGTCTGGATTTAGGCAATAATTTAATACCGAAAATCGACATATACACCACACCTACAACAAGTAAGACCCCTGCAATGGGAGTCATTTGAAACATGCTTATAGCTTCTTCGCCCTCTTTTTCAGCTATCCCACTCACCAAAATATTAGTAGAAGTCCCAATTAAAGTACACATACCTCCAAAAATAGAAGCAAAAGAGAGAGGAATAAGCATCTTAGAAGGACTTTGCCCAGAAGCATGAGCAATTTGAATGACCACGGGAATAAAAACTGCAACGACAGGTGTATTATTCACAAATGCTGAAATAATGGCGATCATAAACATCATCATTAAAATTCCTGCATTAAATTTATATCTAAAAACTTTTGATAACCGATGAGCAAGAACTTGTAAGGCTCCCGTTTTAAGTAGTGCCGCACTCAACACAAACATAAAAGCAACAGTAATTGTCGCTTTATTACTAAAGCCCTCTATCCCTTCTTCAGGAGTGATGACTCCTCCTAATACCAAAATAATCATGATTGAAATAGCAACAAGATCTATAGGTAGAGCTTCTGTCGCAAAAAGAATAATAGCAAGAACAATGACACATATAGTAATAATTGCAGCTGTGGTCATTTATTTTTTTGTTCAAATATAGAATAGTCTACAAAATCTATAGACTTTATTTGTAAAAATAAATAATTTTACTGCGAATCGGTAAATAAATGACTTTCTCTTTTGATGATTTCTGCTAGATTCGCCTTCTTGAGGAGTTCCACAGTTTTGTTTCTTACTTCATGAAAAATATCCCTTATTCCGCAGGTTTCTTCATCCTTGCACTCCTCACACCTTTCGTAATATTTATAGGTCACACAGGGAAGAAATGCAATAGGACCATCAAGAAGACGCATCACATCAGCTAAGTTGATATCTTCTGGATTTTGCAACAGATAATAGCCACCGCCCTTTCCTTTTTTACTGGCGAGAACTCCAGCTTTTTTGAGATTAAGCAGAATGGACTCTAAAAATTTTCTAGGAATATGTTCTTTTTCAGCAATTTCACTAATGACAATGGGTCCTTCTCCATTTCGCTTTGCAAGATAAACCAAAGCATTAATTGCGTATTTTGTCTTTTTTGAAATCATTATTGCAAATATATCATTATTCATCTTTAAAAAAATGAAACTGAAATTGTAATTTGCAATTTCAATTTTGAAATCCATTTCATGACCTCCCAAGTGATAACAAACAGTCTTTCTCATCTTAAAAAATACTTCGGTTACGATAGTTTTAGAAAAGATCAAGCTGAAATTATTGAGCATGTTTTAAGCGGTAAAGACGCCCTTGTCGTAATGCCCACTGGTGGAGGAAAGTCGATGTGCTTTCAGCTTCCTGCGTTAAAATTTGAGGGACTTACTTTGGTTATTTCACCTCTCATCGCTTTGATGAAAGATCAAGTTGATGGATTGAAAAGCAATGGAATTCCTGCAGATTTTTACAATTCAACCCAAACTCCTGAAGTCCAACTTGAGATTAAATCTAAGGTAGCTAACCGAGACATAAAACTGCTCTATACAGCCCCGGAAAGTTTATCTGGGCTACAAGAGATTTTAAGCGAAACTTATATCAGTTGTGTCGCTGTAGATGAAGCTCATTGCATCTCTTCTTGGGGTCATGACTTTAGACCTTCCTACCAACAACTTGGATTTTTAAAAAAGTCTTTACCTAAGACCCCTATTATTGCTTTAACAGCAACTGCAGACAAAACTACCCGAAAGGATATTTTGAAGCAATTGGGAATTCCAAAAGCTAAAGCTTTTCTTTCTTCTTTTGATAGAGAAAATATTTTCTTGGAAGTCCGAGTTGCAGATAAGCGCCTCAAGCAAATTGAAAACTTTCTATTAAGAAGGAAGGATGAAGCAGGTATAGCGTATTGCTTAAGTAGGAAATCTACTGAAAAATTAGCCAAAGATCTTACAAAGAAGGGATTTAAGGCGAAGGCCTATCATGCTGGCTTAGCCTCTGAAGAAAGGTCCAAAATCCAAGAAGAGTTTGTCTATGATAAGACTCAGATTATTTGTGCAACAGTCGCCTTTGGAATGGGAATTGACAAGTCCAACGTCCGTTGGGTGATACACTATAACATGCCTAAAAACCTTGAGGGCTACTATCAAGAAATAGGGCGTGCCGGAAGAGATGGATTACAAGCGAATGCTCTCATGTTTCACTCTTATGCAGATGTGATACAATACAAACGCTTTATTGAAAATAGTATGAATCAAAAGGTTCAGGAAGCTAAACTGGATCGTATCAAGCAATTTGCAGAGGCTACTTCCTGTAGAAGACGTATTCTTTTAGGTTACTTCGGCGAACACCTTACAGAAAATTGTGGGTTTTGTGACGTTTGTAAGAATCCTCCACGCTTTTTTGATGCCAAACTTATAGCACAAAAAGCACTTTCTGCTGTAGCGCGTGCTAAACAAAAAGAACCTATGGGAATGATTATAGATATTTTGAGAGGGGCAAAAAATGCAGCGATATATGACAAGGGGTATCAAAATATAAAAACCTATGGCATTGGTGACGGTATAAGTTGGAGAGATTGGCAGCATTATATTTTACAACTTACTAATTTAGGCTATATAGAAATTGCATTTCACAGAGGGAATGCTTTAGAGTTTACACCACTAGCTAAAAAGGTCTTATTTGAAGATGAACAGGTTTGGCTAACGAAGCCTAAACAAGATCAGATTTCGTCTTCACAACCCAAGCAAACGTTGAAATCTTCTAACTTGTTTACTCAATTGAAACAATTGAGAATGCAAATATCTATTGAAGAAAACATACCGCCCTACTTAGTTTTTAACGATGCCACTTTAAAAGAGATAGAAAAAGAAAGGCCCCTTGACGAAAATGAATTTAAAACCATAAGCGGTGTAAATTCTTTAAAGTCTGAAAAATATGCCGATAGCTTTATTGAAGTTATTGAGAAATTCAACACAAAAAAAATAAAGAAAACCTCAACTTACGAGCAAACCTTTACCCTTTTTCAAAATGGAAATAGCATTGAAGACATCGCTAAAACAAGGAATTTAAAATCAACGACAGTTATTTCTCATCTATGTACTCTAGTAGAAAAAGGTAAACCCATCGATTTAAGTAAACTGGTTTCAACTTCCGAAGTAAAAAAAGTAGAAAATATCCTTAAAAAAATTGACTATGAAGGGACTCTAAAACCCATTTTTGAGGCTCTAAATGGAAATCTGAGCTACGAAAAAATCAGGATTGCAGTAACAATTCTAAAAAAATAATTATTTATTTCTAACAATAATAGTACTCGCTTTTACACCGGTCAATAAATTCCAAACGTTTCTAGATATCATTTCGGAACCATCTATGATCTTTAACTCTGCGGTATTGGGACCTGCTTCTCCTTGATTTAAGGCAATAAACTCTACTTTATTGAAACCGATTTCTATGGGAATAGTAAGTTCTTTATAAGCATTATCAAGTAAAAGATTTTCAACGATAATCTTATCATTTAACCTTACCTGTACGCGATCTCCATCATACATCATATGGTCTCTACAGATAAAAACAATCTTATCTGAAGAAGTAACAAAGTCACCTAGACTCATATCTTGAGCCCATTCTTCCTTCATATTCTTATTCTCGTCCTCAGGCTTTTTATTCAATTTATCTGTCCATATATCACTAGG
This sequence comes from Psychroflexus sp. MES1-P1E, assembly GCF_002836055.1. Lineage (GTDB taxonomy): Bacteria > Bacteroidota > Bacteroidia > Flavobacteriales > Flavobacteriaceae > Psychroflexus. Next base: position 29,876 of record NZ_PJBS01000350.1, on the reverse strand, counting down.
ATTCGTAAACTGGGTCTTGGTCTTAAAATCAACACCCTCCTCATCTTTAGCAAAAATATCTTTGACTTTACTCCTATTGGGCACCCCTAACCTATTCATTCCTGAGGAGGAATTGGAAGACTTAAATCTTGGGTTATTGATAACTTCAGATCCACGGGTGGGAAAGTCGCGATTTTGAGCATTCACCAAAAAAGAAACGCACAACAAAAGGCTTAAGAAACTGATTTTAAACATATTCATACTTCAAATATACTTAATCTGATCGAACATAAATTATACCACACACAAAATTCTTTCTTAAACCCTTAAAACTGAATGGCAAAGTAAATGCCATGGTGAGTTATCGAGGCAGGTATAGTTTTGGAGGCGATCTTTATAAACGGTAGGTTATTCTTCAATTTTAATAACTCTGGTTGTGACGACTCACCAAATTCCGCTCTTAAATTTTGGACAAGTTCTTCCTTGGAATTGGCAATAAAGGAACGTGAAGAGGATGAACAGGAAACACTGCAATAGGTATAATTCTCTCTATTAAAAATCGTTGTTGTTTTGACATGGTCTCCATCGAAATGAACTATGCCTTTTTCTGAATCCATAAGTTTACAATGAAATGCAAACGGATTGAAAACCGATTTGAAATTTAATTTTCGCTGAAAGGCTTTATAGGCACTTTCTTTCATCGTCCAAAGCCGCCAAAACTCTTCTTCAGGGTTTGGACTTGATAAAACCAAATTTTGTTCATTTTGAGAAAGTACTTTATGCATATACCTAGGCCTAAAGATATTTGAATCGGTTTTAGCTTTCTTTAGGTCTACAATATCATTTCCAATCACTTAGTTTCAAGTTTCTTTTGAATAACATTGACAGTTGCTTCTACGCTAATCATCTTTTCCATATCGTCATTTTCAATTCTGATATCAAATTCATCTTCCACGTCTAGCACTACATCCACTAAGTTAGCCGAATTGATTTGCAAATCATTTATAAAATCGGATTTGGATGTCAAATTATCGAAATTTTCTTGATGATTGACATAAGGTTGAACGATAACCTTCAATTTATCCTGTATTACTTCAGCAGTCATATGATTTTTTGTAAGCAATTTACAAATTAGTTTTCGTAAACCAAGGAGAAAGACAGAAGACCGTAAGGTTTAAGATTGGTCTTAGAAAAGATTACATTTATTTTTTAGGACTCAGCTTTAACTTACACCTGAAACTTTCAAAGAGAAAGTTCACTCCTGTCATAATGACCATAAGTGATAGCGTTCCTGCTAGAACCCACTGCCAAGTTTCGGCATCACTATGTTTCATAAAGCCACTTTCGATGATTGCCGAAAGTCCAAAACCTAGTAACCCCGTTCCTAACCCACCAAATAACCAAAACCGTTTTTTAAGCTGATTTATCTCCATCACTATATTTTTTCAAAATTACACAAGCGTTCACATCGCCAAAACCAAAACTTGCCTTAGCAATAATAGTCAAGTTTTTTTTTAGTAAGGTCCTGGGAATTTTTTCCTCATCGACTATCTCCAAAATGTCTGGATGTATCGTATCGCAATTCAAATTTGGAAATATAAAGCCTTGTGATAATTCCAAAATGGAACTCACGAGTTCTAGACTTCCTGCTGCAGCCAAAGCATGACCAACATGACTCTTTAGAGAATTGATATAAGGGAAGTTTTTTCCTGATTTTTGTAAGGCCAGAGACCAATTCTGGACTTCGGTGGCGTCCATAGCGGTAGCAGTAAGGTGAGCATTAATGAGGTCTATATCTTCTGAATTTACCCCTGCCTCTACTAAAGCTTTTGAGATACAACTTTTAACTGCTGAAGAGTTAGGCGCTGTCATACTCCCCTGTTCGCGTTGCCCTCCAGAATTGATACACCCTCCTAAAACTTCAGCATAAATTGGAACTCCCCTTTCTAGAGCAGATTCCAAACTTTCTATAACCATGGACCCTGAGCCGCTGGAAGGCACAAAACCAGCTGCAGATTCGCTCATAGGCTTCGAAGCTTCCTCTGGCCTTTCATTATACTGATGCGGTAAGATACGGAGAGCATCAAAACCACCCCACACATAAGGTCCAGAATCACTACAACTTCCCACTAGCATTCGCTTAGCTTTCCCTGAAGAAATACGGTCGTACCCCATAAGTAAAGCCTCGGTTCCTGTGGTACAGGCGGAGGAATTGGTGGTAACTTGATTGCCGCAGCCTAACTTCCCGCCCAGAAAAGCACTTATCCCGCTAGCCATCGTTTGCAGAACACTGGTACTTCCTAAGCGTCGAACTTGCTTTTGGTCTATGCGATAAAAGGCTTCTCGCAACTTATCTACACCTAAAACTCCAGTTCCAAAAATAATTCCTGAGTCTGGATCGACCTCCTCTGTAATGTCCAACCCAGCATCGGCCCAGGCTTCTTGACCAGCAATTCCTCCATAAATAAGTCCCGTGGCTAATAAACCCCTTTGCTCCAAAGCAGTAAAATAGGTATCCATAAGCTCTTGAGAAATCTCAGGAATTCCTCCAATCTGACAACTAAATTGTAAGTCTTTTAAATTTGAATGGAACTGAATTCCACTTTTACCAGATTTTATAGCCTCTGTAAAAGGGGAAACCCCAACAGCATTTGACGCTACAACTCCTAAACCCGTAATCACTACTCTTTGTGTCTTCATAATTAAATTAAAATAACACCTGCAATGTCTCCTCTTAAAATTAAGTCTCCATTGCTATTAAACATTTTAACCGATGATTTCAATTTATTGAATCTAAAATAAATCTTCTCTGCCTCAATGATGACTTTTTCATCGGGAAAAACGGGTTTTAAAAATTCTATGTTGGTACTCGTCATGGCGAGTCGAATCTTGCCTAAGTCTGAATTCTTATCTTGTGAAAAAATAAAAAGTCCTAGACTAGCTAAGCCAATCTGGGCAGCACATTCAGTGAGAATTACTCCTGGAGTAATGGGATGATCCTTAAAATGACCTTTATAAAACCAAGAGGAGGCTTTGAAAGTATAGCTACCTTTTATAAAATCTTCAGAGACGTCTTCAATTGTATCGACAAACAAAAAAGGGTCTTGATAAGGAAGTTGAGATATAAGTTTGTTTTTCAAAGGATTTTAGTTTTGAATAGTAAAATTACACAGATAATTTAAAACTCCTATTTTGCAGTGCAAAGTTATTACAGGCTTTCCCCACCATCTGCTTTGATGACGGCTCCATTGATCCAATTAGACTCCTTTAAACTCAACAAAAAGACGACGTTAGCGACATCTTCTGGCATAGTTAAGCGTTTAAAAGGATTTCGTTTAATGGCTGAATTTTTTAGAACGTCATGTCCAGGTATCATTTTAAAAGACTGTGTTTCTACCATTCCAGCTTGAATGCAATTCGCTGTTATTTTAAAGTCAGCAAACTCTATTGCCATATACTTCATAAGCGTTTCTAAACTGGTTTTGGCTACTGAAACGGCAGCATAATGCTTCCACACGCGTTGATTCCCTTCACTGGTGAACGCTAATAATTTTGAATGTTCTGCAAACAATTTAGCCTCTAAAATAGCTTTTGACCAGTCGTAAAAACTATAAGCCATGGCATTGACTGTGATTTGCAAATCGATCTGGTTGAGAGGTGAATCTCCTGTCATCGCCTTCAAATTTCCTTTAGCGATGCTATGCAAAAGCAGTTTTATCATACCAGATTCTCCTAAAATTTTTGGGAGTTCAGTGATAAATTCTTTTCTCTTTTCTGAATTTATAGCGTCAAAATTGAATGTTTTTAATTGGACGCCGCACTGCCTAATCTCTTCAAATCTTGCTTCGATTTCTGGGAAATCACTTCGCCTATCTCTATGAATGATGAGCAAATTCCAACCTTGTTGAGCTAACTTTAAAGCTGAAGCATAGCCTAAACCCTGACTACCTCCAAGGATTAAAGCATAGTTGTGTTGAGATGACTGTGGCATATGTATCCAGTTATAAATGGGTTCTTATCAAATTCCGAAAAAAAATTCATTTTACCATTCAAGCAAAATTCTTTGTGCTGAAAATCCAGGCCCAAAACTTAGCATCAGTCCCTTTTCTCCTTTCTTCATATCTTTCTTTAACATTCTTTCTAAAACATAAAGAACTGTTGCACTACTCATGTTTCCAAAAAGCCGAAGTACTTCTTTCGTATCCTCTATGTTTTTACCCATAGCACCAAACAAGGCTTCTACAGTATTGATAATTTTCTTGCCCCCTGGATGGAAAATAAGATGATTAATATCTTCTATTTTTGTATCGTTAGCTTTAAGAAAAGGGTGAATAATATCTGGAAAATGGTCGCTTATTTTTTCTGGTACATCTATATCTAAGATCATTTTAAGACCCGAATTAGTCAAGTCGAAACCCATCATATGGGTATCATTATAGAAGTGATACATAGATTCATCTATGATTTCTGGACCTTTACAAGCCTCTTCTGAAGACATGAGTACACAAGCAGAGCCATCACCAAATATGGCAGAACTTACCATGTTGGCCATAGACAAATCATTGAGTTGAAGCGTGGCAGTTGGTGCCTCAAAAGAGACGATAGCAGCTCTCTTATTGGGATTGGCTTGTAGAAATTGCTTGGCATAAATCATTCCTGAAATTCCAGCGGCGCAGCCCATCTCGGTGACAGGAAGTCTTATGATATCTTGTCGCAATTCCAAATCATTGATCAAATAGGCATCTAAGGAAGGGATCATAATCCCAGTGCAGCTTACCGTAATGATATAGTCCAAACTGTCTGGCGACCAGTCGGCTAGTTTTAAGGCCTTTTCCAAAACCTTTTTACCAAGTTTCTTCGCTTCTCGGACATAGATTTTATTTTTATCTTCAAAAGAAGTCGAGATAAACACCTCTTCAGGATTCATAATCGAGTAGCGTCTATCTACTTGAGCACCTTCAAATATTTTGATAACCTTTCTTTGAAATCTTTCGTCTTCGTCTGCCAACCAGGTTTCAACAAAAGGAATAATATCTTTTGTTTCTTTAAAATATTCTGGGTTTTGGGTAGCAACCGTTTCTATCTTAACACTCATGAGCTATAAATAATCCACTGGTATCGGAAAGCCCAATACCATTTGATGTGGTGTTTTAGGTTTAAATTTTTGGCGTAAGTTTCTAAATCTTTTTCCTTAAAGCCTCTTAAGATAGAGGTTAATCCATCTTTTCTTGCAATATCTGAATTTACAAAGACTAGACAATAGAGTTTAAAAAGGTGATATGCCAATTTATGTCTATGCAGATCGTTAATGAGCACACCGTATTTTGCTTTTTGTTCGAGTACGGGGAGAAGCTTTTCTATAAATTGATCTTCAAAATGATGAAGGGTCAAGCAGCACGTAATAATATCAGCTTGGAAATACTCAAAGTCTTCACTAAACACGTCAATGACACGATAAGAGATATTCTTATAATCTGCAGATAATTCTCTTGCAATTTCTATGGTATGTGGATTGGCATCTATGCCTATAAGTTGGAGGTTGAAATCTTGTGTTTTTGCCCATTTGGAAATATGACGTAGGGCATCTCCACTTCCGCAGCCTAGATCGGCTATCACTAAATGCTTTTGATTTCTATCTTTTAGCAATGTTTTGATCCCCGCTATAGTTGCTCTGTGCCCTCCAAGTTGTGTATTGATTCTATCTATTGTAGCAAGGACATGCTTAAGGTTTTCTCCCTTAAAATCGAAACCATCCATGATTTCTTCTTGCTTGCTTCTTTTTTTGGTTGAAATGGTACTCATTGAATTGGTTTTCCATGGGTTTGCTGAATCATTTTGCGGAGCAAAAAAGGTGATTTTAAGACCATCCACATCCCATAACGGGTGAGTTGAGGTTGCAACAATATCTTTTGAAAAATAGATCCAAAAATAAGTCTTTTTTGAAAGGTTTTCTTCCAAATACGGGAATAATTTGCTTCCAGTTTATCTCGGTTTTTATGCTTAAAAAAGCTCTTTATTTCTTCAGAAACTAACTTGGCAGAATGTATAGCCATTGCCATTCCATTTCCACATAAAGGATGAATGAGTCCCGCAGAATCTCCTGCCATAAGCATATGGTGTTCCACAGCCTTTTTATTTTGAAAAGAGACTTGAGAAATGGCTAAGTGCTTTTCAAAATCCATTTTAGAAGTCTCCAAAAAAGATTTCAGATGGGGGTTTTGAGATAAGATTTTATGATTAAAATCTTCGATAGAATTTGCTTTTTTAAAAGTATCATAGTGAGCGAGATAACAAAAATTGACTGAGCCAGTTTCTGTTTTTGACAATCCACAATACCCGCCTTCAAAATTATGCAATTGGACTAGACCTTCAGGAAAATCAGTCGATGTATAATGAGCTTTTATACCAATCCAAGGGGTTTTTTGAGTAATAAAAGATCTATTTATCTTTTTATCTAAGTTGGAGCGTTTCCCAAAACTCCCTATCGCTAGGATAGACATAAAGGTTTGCCGTGCTGTTTTAATGGTAAAGCGATCATCGGTAAATTGAACATCCATTACCGTTTCAAAAACGAAATCAACACCATTAGCTTTCGCTTTTTTAAACAAGAGATGATCGAAGGCATACCTTGAAATACCGAAACCTCCGAGTGGTAGTTTTATTTCAACAAGTTGGCCTTTTCTGTCGCTTAATTGAAGACTGTGGATTTCCTCTGGTGGAATAGTTCCAAAGTTGACTCCCAAACGATTTAAGTAGGGAGATATCTCGTTGGAAACATATTCTCCACAAACTTTATGTTTTGGATAGGTCTCTTTTTCGAGAAGTAGTACTTGAAAACCGTCTTTGGATAGGTCTATTGCAGAGGTTAACCCTGCGAGACCTCCACCAACTATAATGACATCATATATGTTCATTCTCGAAATTTAGGCATAAAAAAAATCCTAAAATTAATTTAGGATTTTCTTGTGAATTCTTTAAGCTTATTGAGCTTTTTGCTTTGCTTCATTTTTTAATTCTTCATTCGCTACAATGGCAAGCTCTACTCTTCTATTTTTAGACCGCTCTTCTGGAGAAGTATTGTCAAACTTAGGTTGCTCTTCTCCGTACCAGTTGGTATTAATTCTTGAACTAGATATTCCATTATTTGATAAATAGTCGGTTACGGATTGAGCTCTTCTTTTTGATAAATCCATATTGTAGGAATCACTTCCTGTAGAATCTGTGTGGCCTTCTACAATAATATTCGTTTTAGGATATTTTTGAAAAATACCGATCAATTTTAGTAGTGAGATTTCAGATTTTCCTTCAATATTAGATTTGTTAGTAGCAAAATAGACCCCTGAATTTTCGTCGAAAGTTACGTTAATCCCTTCTCCAACTCTGGTCACTTCTGCACCAGGGATTTCCTCTTCAATTTCTTTGGCTTGTTTATCCATTGTATTACCGATGTAAGCACCGGCAGCTCCACCAACAACCCCTCCGATAATGGCACCTAAAACAGAATTATCTCCGTCTCCTGTATTGTTACCAATAACTCCTCCAATTACGGCTCCACCAATAGCTCCAACAGCTCCACCTCTTTGAGTCTTGTTTGTATTTTTAACGGCCTCACAAGAACTAAATAAAAAAGCAATGGCTAATAACAGTCCTAGTATTTTATTTTTTTTCACTTTCATAATTTATTGTTTTGAAAATGTCATTTCAATAATGACTTCTTTATCCTCTAAAGTAACTTTTTGCTGCCATACCATTTGGTCTTCTAACAAAGATTTAATGCTTACTCTACTGCCTTTATCTACCTCTTTAGCCTTTTGGTTTGTTGTAATCTTAAATAACATTTCTGGAGTAAAACTCTCAACAGTTTGTTTATCGATATACCACACGAAATTCTGTTTTTGTTTATCACATGTATTGCCATCCAAAATAAAACCACCTGTAGCATTATTTGGAACGAAACTCCATTGTGAATTTTCAAAACAAGTGACTTCAGCTAAATCGAAAATAGTGGTATCAAAAAATCCAGATGAGTTGGGGAAACTGACTTCCTCTAAAACCCAATCTCCCTTCAATTGTTTTTCAACTTTATTTGCTAAATAAGCAGAACCACATGAGGTTAGCAATAAAGACAAAGCAATAATCGTAATATATTTCATGAGTTATTTAATTAATTAAAAAAATATGATAAGAAGTTTGTAAATTATTTTCAAAAAACAAATTTATAGATTTAATCTAGATTTCATTTACTTCCTAAATAATTTTCCGAGAAAGGGAACAACAAATAAGATATAAAAATATAGAAAATGAATTTAGCAATTTCAGCAACGCCTTTTACAATTCTACCAAACCGTAGCAAAGCAGCCAATAATGGACTAATTAAAAAGGCTATAATTTATAGATTCATAATTTAATATTCTTACTTAAAAGTAGTGAAATAATATGACGTTAAGATTATTTTAATAGTTATTTAGTTTTTTAAGTTCATTTTCAAATTTCAGTTTTGCTAAGTATTGATCCTCTAATTCTTTGGCAAACGGTATGGGTGTGGATAAACTAGCGACTCTTTTTATAGGGGCGTCCAGATATTCAAAGCAATATTCTGAAATAAGTGCAGAGATATCGGAAGCAATTCCTCCAAACAGTGAGTCTTCTTGGAGTATGATCACTTTTCCTGTTTTCTTTACTGAAGTAAAAATCGCCGCTTCATCTAAGGGTGACAAACTTCTTAGATCCAAAACTTCAGCAGAAATCTCTGGACAACGTTCTAAAACTTCTAAAGCCCAATGAACAGCAGCACCGAAAGTAATTACCGTAATATCGTTGCCTTTCTTTAACAAGTTAGCTTTTCCGATTTCGATAGAGAAATAATCTTCATATACATCCTCTCTTATGGTTCTATATAAAGCTTTATGCTCAAAAAAGAGAACGGGGTTGGGGTCTTCTATAGCTGCTGCCAAAAGACCTTTTGCATCTTGCGGCGAAGACGGATAAACCACTTTAAGACCAGGAATCTTAGTAAACCAAGCTTCGTTGGTTTGACTATGAAATGGTCCCGCTCCTACTCCCCCCCCACAAGGCATACGAATGACAACATCTGCTTTTTGACCCCATCTGTAGTGGATTTTTGCCAAATAGTTCGCAATTGGATTGAAACCAGAAGTAACAAAATCACTGAACTGCATTTCAACTATAGATTTTATATCTTGTATGGATAGTCCCATAGCCGCCGAGACAATAGCAGACTCGCATATTGGGGTATTTCTTACTCTGTCCTTTCCAAACTTTTCGACAAAGCCATCAGTAATTTTAAAAACCCCACCATATTCAGCAATATCTTGGCCCATAATGACCATCGTCTTGTATTTCTCCATACTCTGCTCGAGGCCTTTCGAGATGGCATCTATAAATCGCATTTCAATTTTACGAGAAGGTTTTGGATGTTCATCAAGAGTGAACTGCTGGTAAACATCCTCTAATTCTAACTTTTCATCTGGCTCAATGCTAGGCTCCTTATTAGTTCTCTTAAGATGTTCATCGATTTCTGATTTTATGTCAGATTTAAATTTTGAAATCTCATCTCTGGTTATAAATTCAGATTCAAGCAAGAACTGTTCATAATTTTCAACTGGATCTTGTTTTTCCCAATAGTGCATCAGTTCCTCTGGGACATATTTAGTGCCACTTGCCTCTTCGTGCCCTCTCATTCTAAAGGTTTTAAACTCAATCAAAACAGGTCTAGGATTCTCTCTAACCTCTTCAGCAATTTCTTTCACTTTGGTGAAGACTTCTACGATATTATTGCCTTCTATAATATGAGATTCCATACCGTAGCCCTTACCCTTATCTGCAATATGTTCACAATTAAACTGCTCAGATACAGGAGTTGAAAGGCCGTATCCATTATTCTCCACACAAAACAAAACGGGCAATTGCCAAACAGAAGCTATATTTAGAGCTTCATGGAAGTCTCCTTCACTAGTCCCTCCTTCACCGGTGAATACTGCAGTTACAGCTTTTTCATTCTTTAACTTATGCGCTAAAGCAATACCGTCTGCCACACCAAGTTGAGGCCCTAAATGAGAAATCATACCGATAATTTTGTACTCTTGAGTCCCAAAATGAAAACTTCGATCACGGCCTTTTGTAAAGCCATTTGACTTACCCTGCCATTGAGAAAATAAACGATATAAAGGAATTCCTCTCTCCGTAAACACCCCCAAATTTCTATGCATAGGTAAAATATATTCTTCTTTATTTAAAGCCTTAGTCACTCCTATTGCAATAGCTTCTTGACCAATTCCAGAAAACCATTTCGATATTTTTCCTTGCCTTAAGAGTATTAGCATTTTTTCCTCTATAAGTCGAGGCTTTAGCAAACTGCGATAAAGATCAATATGATTTTCTATTGAAAGAGACTGATGTTTAAAATCCATAGGTGTTGTTTTGTAATTCTTCAAATTTATCATAATGATAATTCATAATTAAAAGGAATCTGAAAATTCTTGTTGAATAAAATTCATTAAATTTGTATTTCTAATATTTTCACATATGTCTATGACCAATATACCGAGTGTAAATCTATCAGATTTTTTATCTGATGACCCAAAAAGAAAACAAAAATTCGTCAATGAAATTGGTTCAGCTTACGAAGAAATAGGTTTTGTGGCTTTAAATCATCATTTTTTAGATGAAAAATTGGCAGAAGAACTTTACTCTCAAGTGAAAGCCTTTTTCAAACTTTCTGAAGAGACTAAGAAAAAGTATGAGCGTGAAGATTTGGGAGGACAACGCGGTTATGTTTCCTTCGGGAAAGAACATGCAAAAGGAAAAAAAGAAGGGGATCTTAAAGAGTTTTGGCACTTCGGGCAAGAACCAGCTCAAGATGCAAATCTAACTGAAGAATATCCAGAAAATATACATATTGATGAATTGCCTCAGTTTAATGAGGTAGGTATGCAGGCTTATAAAATGTTGGAAAAGACTGGAATTTATGTTCTAAGAGCTTTAGCCTTATACGTTGGGTTAGATGAGTTTTATTTTGATCACTGGGCAAGCAACGGGAACTCCATACTTCGTCCTATTCACTATCCACCTATTAAAACAGAACCCAAAGGGGCAGTAAGAGCAGGTGCTCATGGAGATATAAATCTCATTACTTTGCTCATGGGTGCTTCTGCTGGTGGCTTGCAAGTAAAAAGAAAAGATGGAGAATGGATTGATGCGATTCCTAAACAAGATGAGTTGGTCATCAACGTAGGAGATATGCTGGAAAGACACACCAATAATAAACTAAAATCTACAATCCATAGAGTGACTAATCCTCCTAAAGAAGAGTGGGATAAACCAAGATATTCAATTCCATTTTTCTTACATCCTAGAAGTGAAATGCCTCTAGACTGTTTAGAAGAATGTATTTCTGAAGACAACCCAAAACAGTATGAAGATATTACATCGGGCGATTTTCTAACACAACGTTTAATAGAAATTGGCCTTATTAAAAAATAAATTATGGATCTTAAAGATCAATTAAAGGATTTATTTCCAGATCACGAACCTCAGGAGAACAGCCAGCCTGTATCCAAAAGTGAAGAGTTGAACATTTGGATGCAAGACGATCCTCTTATTTGTGAATATTCTAAAAGAAAAGGAAAAGCAAATACGTTGATAAAAGGCTATTCCGGAGCAAAGAAAGATTTTCAAAACCTCACCAAAGTCCTAAAGAAAGAGATTGGTGTTGGAGGAAGCCATAAAGAGGAGATCATCATCATTCAGGGAGATTACCGAGATCAAATCATGAAAATCCTAAAAGATATCGGTTTCAATGTTAAGCGCGTTGGAGGCTAGTCTAAACCTTAGAGTTTTATGGTTTAAATTAAAATCTTATTAAGTGGATTGACTACAGAATAACAAGTCTATTATCGACATTAAGAATTTATTATTTCCATAGATAACTTCAATATTTTAAATAAAACATTTGGATTGGTAGTTCATACCAATCAGTCAAAACAAGTAATATGCCTATAGCATCATCAGAATTAATCTTAAATCCAGACGGCAGCATCTATCACCTCAATTTAAAACCAGAGGATATTGCACATACCATTATTACCGTAGGAGATCAAGAACGCGTTGCAAAAGTAACCTCCTATTTTGATGAGGTTATTTTTGAGACTCAGAAGAGAGAATTCAAAACTCAAACTGGATTTTATAAAGGCAAAAAAATCACTGTAATCTCTACAGGAATTGGTATTGATAATATAGATATTGTTCTTAATGAACTTGATGCCTTAGTTAATATCGATTTAAAAACTAGAGAGATAAAAAAGAACCATCAGGAGCTAACTATTATAAGGATAGGAACTTCTGGAGGTATTCAACCTTTTGTAGACTTAGATAAATTTGTGGTGAGTGAAGCTGGTGTTGGATTTGATGGCTTATTGCATTATTATAAAAATAAGGTGACTAATGATGAAGCTACTAAAGCTTTATGTGATCATCTTAAGGTTTCACCAAAAAAACCTTTATCATATATCGTTGACGCAGATCAGACTCTTATCGATCATTTTCTTAAAGAGTCAAAGGTTATCCCTGGATATACTGGAACTAATTTAGGCTTTTATGGACCACAAGGAAGAACATTGCGTCTTGAGCTAGAAGATCCAGACTTTATAGACCAACTCGTATCCTTTAGATATGAAAATCATAGTATAACTAATCTGGAGATGGAAACTAGTGCAACTTACGGTTTAGCTAAATTACTTGGCCATAAAGCTTTATCCATGAACGCCATCATTGCCAATAGAGCAACAGGCGAATTTAGTAAAGACCCAAAAGCTTCCGTAGATTCTCTTATTCGTTTCACATTAGACAAATTATCTAAGTTATAAGATGATGAAAAACATAAGAGTGGGTGGTGTCCCAGAACATTTTAATCTACCGTGGCATTTATGCATCGAAAATAAAGAATTCGAATCTCATGATATAGACCTCACTTGGACAGATTTTCATGGCGGAACAGGAGAGATGAGTGAAGCTCTTAAAAATAATGATGTTGATATTGCCGTTATGCTTACGGAAGGTTCTATTAAAGAAATCTGCGAAGGCAACACATTCAAGATTTTACAAAGTTATATACAGACCCCCCTTATGTGGGGTATGCATGTTGATGCTAATTCCAAGTATTATGATATGATAGACTTAAGAGGTAAGACTGCTGCTATAAGTCGTTACGGGTCTGGATCGCATCTTATGTCTTATGTAAATAGCAATAATAATAACTGGAATCTGGAACATTTAGATTTTAAAATCATCAAAAATTTGAATGGTGCTATAGAGTCCCTCACTGAAGGGACATCAGATTATTTTTTGTGGGAACACTTTACGACCAAACCTTTAGTAGATAAAGGAATCTTTAGAAGAATAGGTGATGTTCCGTCACCTTGGCCATGTTTTGTAATTGTAACCACTGAAAAGTTTATAAAGAACAATTCTGAAGTCATCCCTGATATTTTAGAACCGCTTAACCAGAAAAGCAAAACTTTCAAAACAATCAAAGACATTGATGACTTAGTTTCAAAACGTTATCAACTTAAAATTGAAGATGTTGAAGAATGGCTTTCCATAACGGAATGGAGCCAACAACAAATTTCTGAAGATGATGTTTTAGTCACTCAAAAAAAATTAATTGATTTGGGGCTGATATCAAAACGAAAAACTTATTCTGAAATTATTTATTAATCCACGCAACCAATCCTATTATCTAGCATCTAATTTAAGTAATTAAAACTTTATCCTAATACCAAAAAACATTTATGATCTATTTGATTATCCTCCTCTCTCTATTATTAATAAATTTCTTATTGCTCAAATTTAGCTGCGATTGCCCTGATTTTGTTTCTAAAAATTTGAAAAATAAAGTTTTAAAGAAAAAAATAAAAATCAATACCCCAAAAGTTTGGTCTGAAGAAAAAGCCAGTTCAAATCCTGTTCTCGCTGATAAATAACATATTACCACTTAACCAGTGAAGTACTTTGTCTAGCTAAAATCTTATTCGTTTCACTGAAATGTTTATTCCCGAACCAATAGCCTCTATTTGCGCTAAGAGGTGAAGGGTGACCAGAAGTTAGAATATGGTGCTTTGCTGAATTGATAAGTTTCGATTTCCTCTTTGCATAACCACCCCAGAGTAGAAAAACAATCCCCTCTTTTTCTGAAGACAATTTCTTGATTACTTCATCCGTAAAAATCTCCCAGCCTTTATTTTGATGACTCCCAGCTTCATGCGCTCTAACGGTTAAAGTAGCATTGAGTAACAATACTCCTTGCTTAGCCCACGATTCTAAATTACCGTGCTCTGGAATTGGTATAGTAAGATCTTCCTTCAATTCCTTATAGATATTAATAAGGGAAGGAGGGGTCGATATTCCTTTTGGGACAGAAAACGATAACCCATGAGCCTGCTGTGGACCATGATAAGGATCCTGCCCCAAAATCACCACTTTTGTTTTATCGAATGGGCAAAACTCGAAGGCATTGAAAATGTCTGTCCCTTTAGGATAACAGGTATAGTTTTTATATTCAGCCTTTATAAAAGTTATAAGAGACTTGAAATAATGTTTATCAAACTCATCTTTTAAGATTTTTTTCCAATTTGCTTCAATCTTTACCTCCATATATTATGCGTATTTTTGCAAGACTACAAATGTAGAATTTTAGTATGATAAACATTAGCGAAAAATCCTTAATAGATTTAGAATTTCCAACAATTTGTGGACAGTTGAGCACCTATTGTATCACAGAAAAAGGACAGCAAAAAGCTCTCGATCTAAAACCCTATACCTCTTATAAATCCATTTATTTTCACCTGAATCAAACAGAGGAATACAAATCTTCAGGACTTCAGGAAAAACCTATCCCCAACCACGGCTTTGAAAGTGTAGATGAAGCCTTAAAATTTTTAAATATTGAAGGGTCGGTGATGGAACTCAGCGGCTTTAGAAAGATTTTAAACTTGTCTGAAACCACAAATATTCATTTAAAATACTTTCAAAAGTATAAAGAACTTTACCCTAATCTTTTCAGATCTACTCAACCTATAGAATATACAACTGATATTGTAGATGAGATAAGACGTGTCATTGACAAATTTGGGGATATTAAAAATGATGCCACTCCAGAACTCTTTAGAATAAGAAAGACGATAAACATTGCAAAGGGTAAAATAAACTCAAGTTTTTCTAAAGCCTTGTCTAAATATATCAGCTATGGTTACCTGGATGATATAAAAGAAAGCATAGTAGATAACGTGCGTGTACTTGCAGTAACAGCGACGCACAAACGCAAAGTAAAAGGAGCTATGCTAGGGAGCTCAAAATCTGGTAATATAGTTTACATCCAACCTGAAGAAACACAAAATTCTGAAAGGGAACTGGATGAAGCTGAATATGAAGAAAAAGAGGAAGTCAATAAAATTTTAAAAGCCTTAACAAACTTTTTAAGACCTTATATAGACTTGCTGAAGCAGTACCAAAATTATCTAAGTGAAATAGACCTCGTTTCCGCCAAAGTAAAATATGCTGAGTTGTATGAAGGATTACTGCCAAAAATAACCACAGATAAGGAAATCTTTTTAAAAGATGCTTATCATCCTTTATTATTGATCAATCATAACAAAACTGGGGAAAAAACGTACGCACAAGATATCACCCTAAACGATTCTCAACAAATTATCGTGATTTCTGGCCCCAACGCAGGAGGGAAGAGTATAACACTCAAAACAATTGGCTTAGTCCAAATTATGCTTCAATCTGGTATGCTTATTCCGGTTCACGAATACTCTAGGATTTGCTTTTTTGATAAAATTCTTACAGATATTGGCGATAATCAAAGCATTGAAAACCATTTAAGTACTTACAGCTATAGGTTGAAAAACATGAGGAATTTTTTAAAAGTCTGTGACGATAAGACCTTATTTTTAATCGATGAATTTGGTACTGGATCCGATCCTGAGCTTGGCGGTGCACTAGCTGAGACCTTTCTGGAAGTCTTTCATGAGAAAAAAGCTTATGGTATAATTACAACACATTATGCCAACCTTAAGATGATGGCCGATGAGAATCCTGAAATAGTTAATGCTAACATGGCTTTTGACAGTTATACTATGGAGCCTTTATTTGAGCTTAAGCTAGGAGAAGCCGGAAGTTCTTTCACTTTCGAAGTTGCCCAAAAAAATGGAATTCCCTTCAGTTTAATCAATCGGGCTAAAAAGAAAGTCGAGCGAGGTAAAATCAGGTTTGATAAAAGTATCGCTAAGCTACAAATGGAACGTTCCAAACTGGCTAAAATAAATTCAGAATTAAAATCTAAAACCAGCGAGACTCAGAAAGAACAGGAAAAACTCGATGAAACTAATTCTAAAATTCAACTAAAGTTAGAAAGTTACCAAGAGCTTTACGATAGCAATCAACGTATGATTGGTATTGGCGAGAAGATGGATAAAATTGGACTACAATACTTCAATAATAAAGATAAGAAGCTGCTTTATTCCAATATTTTAAAAGTTGTAGAAAAGGAGAATTCCAAGAGAATCAAACAGACCCAGAAAGACGAAAAAATCCAAAAACAAAAAAAGCATAAGGTCAAGGAAGAAGCCCAAGAAAAGGTTGAAAAAATAAGGCAAAAGAAGAGAAAAGAAAAAACTAAAGAGGAAGAAGAAGCTTCGAAAACTCCTACCAAACCTAACTTTAAAAAAGGGGATTCCGTAAGGTTACAAAATGGACGTGCGGTTGGTACTATTGATAAATTTGATAAAGGAAAAGTAGTTGTCAATTATGGAATGTTTACAACTAGTGTGTCCGATGATCAACTTGAACTTGTAAAACGAGCAAAATGACCTTACCAGAAAATAAAAAAATTGTGCTTTTTGATGGTGTTTGCAATTTCTGCAACGCATCAGTTCGCTTTATAATGGAAAGAGATAAAAAAGACCTGTATAGGTTCGCCTCTCTTCAGAGTGATCTCGGCAAAAAAATGACATCAGAAAGAGGTATCGATTCCTCTAAGGTGGATTCTATAATAGTAATAGAACCAAGACATGCTTATTATATCAAGTCAACGGCTGCCCTCGAAATTTGTAAAGATCTAAATGGGTTATATCCTGCCTTGAGCCTGTTTTTAATTATTCCCAAAAGCTTTAGAGATTTGGTTTACGATTATATAGCTAAGAATCGGTACCAATGGTTTGGAAAAACAGAAACCTGTCCTATGCCTTCAAAAGAAGAACAGTCCAGGTTTCTAGATACTTAAAACTATAATTTGAAAACTGGTAAAATCTTAGTTGAGACTTCACCAAAACCAATTCTAACTTCGTGATTCTGGCAATATCCACGTAGGGTTACTGTATCGTTATCTTCAATATATCGGCGTTCTTCACCACCATTTAATTTAACTGTTTTAGAGCCTCCCCAAGATAACTCTAGCATAGAGCCATAAGAATCTGGTGTGGATCCAGAAATAGTTCCACTCGCCATCATATCACCACTATTTACTGGACATCCATTAACTGTATGGTGAGCCAGCTGCTGGCTCATACTCCAATACATATATTTGAAATTAGATTTTGTGATAACCATTTCATCAGTGTTTTCTGGCTTAATTGATACCGAGAGATTGATGTCAAAACTTTTTTTATCGGTAGTTTGTAAATATGGTAATAGTTTCTTGATAGGCTTAGGCCCCTCTACTCTGAAAGGCTCTAAAGCATCTAAAGTAACAATCCATGGTGAAACGGAGCATCCAAAGTTTTTGCCAAGAAACGGTCCAAGTGGCACATATTCCCACTTTTGAAGATCTCTAGCACTCCAGTCATTGAAGAGTACCATACCAAAAATATAGCTTTCAGCATCTTCTACCGGTATGGGTTCTCCCAAAAGATTACTATCGGTCGTAATGAATGCCATTTCTAATTCGAAGTCTAACTGTCTAGTGGGACCAAAAATAGGCTCATCAGATCCTTTAGGTAATTTTTGACCCTGTGGCCTGTGAATAGGTATTCCACTTGGTACAATAGACGAACTCCTGCCGTGATAACCTATTGGCGCATGCAGCCAGTTTGGCAGTAAAGCATTTTCTGGATCTCTAAACATCTTACCTACATTGGTTGCATGTTCCTTACTGGAATAAAAATCTGTATAATCTCCAACCTGAACAGGCATTTGCATTTCAATCTCATCTAAAGTAAATAAGACCGTTTCTTTATCTTTTTCGTTGGACTTTAATTCATCAGTATTAACGTCAAATAGTTCTGCAACCCGATTTCTGACAGATCTCCAAGTTTTTCTGCCATCTGCAATAAAATCATTTAAGGTATCCTGCAAAAAAATATCATCCGTCAACGGGATATCTTTAAAATAACCAAGTTGATGCAAAGCACCTAGATCTATAGCAAAATCACCAATGCGTGTTCCTATGGTAATAATATCATCTCGGGTAAGAAAAACACCAAAAGGAATATTCTGAATAGGGAAATCTGTATTATCGGGGACATCCAACCAAGTTTTTCGAGAAGGATTATTAGCTTTTAGAGACATAGTATGAATTTAGTATATTGAAATTAATCTTAAATCTTCCTTCAAATATATTATTTTATGCGAATTAACCGTTCCAAATAATTAAATTTGGAGCATATTTAACTTTAAAATATAAAATGAAAGACAAAGCGATTTCAGACTTGATTCTTGAAGAAAAAAACAGACAAACTAATGGTTTAGAATTGATTGCAAGTGAAAATTTTGCAAGTCAAGATGTATTGGATGCTGCTGGTTCTGTACTCACCAATAAATATGCTGAAGGTTATCCAGGCAAACGGTATTACGGTGGATGTGAAGTCGTAGATAAAGTTGAAGATCTGGCAAGAGAGCGTGTAAAAAAGTTATTTGGTGCCGAGTATGCTAATGTTCAGCCACACTCAGGTTCCCAGGCAAATACTGCTGTTTTTTCCATCTGTTTAAACCCAGGAGATACTATTCTTGGTTTCGATCTTTCTCATGGTGGTCACCTTACCCATGGTTCTCCTGTTAACTTTTCTGGAAAGCTATACAACCCTGTATTTTACGGTGTAGATAGAGAAACTGGCCTTATCGATTATGAGATGGTAAGAGAAATGGCTCATAAAGAAAAACCAAAAATGATTATAGCAGGTGCATCTGCGTATTCTAGAGAAATCGATTATAAAATATTTAGGGAAATAGCCGATGAGGTTGATGCTATTTTGTTAGCAGATATGGCTCATCCATCTGGTTTGATAGCTGCTGGACTTTTACAAAGCCCGCTTCAACATTGTCATATTATCACATCAACTACTCATAAAACTATTCGGGGTCCTAGAGGTGGTATTATTTTAATGGGTAAAGATTTTGAAAACCCATTTGGTCTCAAATTTAAAAATGGAAACTTAAAGAAAATGTCTAGTTTACTAGATAGCTCAGTCTTTCCTGGAAATCAAGGTGGTCCATTAATACATATTATCGCTGCTAAAGCAATAGCTTTTGGTGAAGCGCTTTCTGAAGATTTTGTGTCTTACCAAAAACAAGTTATCAAAAATGCCTCGGCAATGGCAAAAGCATTTATGGATAAAGATTATAAAATCATCTCGGGTGGAACCGATAATCACATGATGCTTATCGATCTCCGAAATAAAAATATTTCAGGCAAACAAGCTGAAGAAGCTCTTGGCGCTGCTGGTATAACAGTCAACAAAAACATGGTACCATTTGACGATAAATCTCCATTTGTTACTTCAGGAATAAGAATTGGTACCCCTGCCATAACCACCAGAGGGGTGATGGAAAATGAGATGTCTAAAATTGTAGATCTTATAGATGATGTTATCGTCAATCATGAGAATACGTCACATTTAGAGTCAATAAAGGAACAAGTTCACACTATGATGAGCCAAAGACCTTTATTTGCTGAAGCAATAAAGAGCTAACAAGTACATTAAAAAACCTAAGTAAGAAGAGCCACGTTAATAACGTGGCTCTTCTTACTTATTGCTCTTCAAATAGAATACTCTGATATGCACCCAAATCAGGATTCTGAGTTCTATCAACGCCCAAAATATCAAACGGAACCAAGTTGGCACTACTTTGTCCTCCCAGATTATTGGCTGCAGATTCCTCTCCGATAATTAACTGGTTATTTTGAGCATCAAGAAATTGTGGAGATTCATTCAAAAGTATATTTTCAAATAGAGAAGTATTATCAAAATCGTATAATTCATCTTCAGAAAATTGGTTATTAAAATCACGAAAACGAACTAAGCAATTTTTAAAATTATAATTAAACGCAGCCTCTTCTACTCTATTAAATAGAAGTTCAATAGATTCATTCCCATAAATAATGCAGTTGCTAAAATTGGCTTCTATTAAATCTGAAATAAATAAAGTTTCCCCTGACTGAAGATTATTTTCTATCAATACTGAAGGAAACTGGCGAAAGCTATTTTGCCAATAATTAGCAAACGTACTGTGACGAAAATTATAACGTCCCCCAAGAGACAAGTTTAAAGACGCTTGACCACTATTGTTGATCACCAGATTTTCTGCATCTATAAATCCAGTTCTAGCTAACAAGCCGACGTTTGCAGAATTATAAATTTGTGTGTTTTTAATGGTGAGTGTAGGTTGTGCTAAGCCATCATTGGAATCCATTAAAATTCCAACTGTAGAATTTTTAATAGTCACATGTTCGAACTTGTGGTTTGTACTTCCTTCTGTTAACCAAATTGAGGCCCATTGTCCAGGAATATTCGAATATTCTGGTTCTAAGCGGTCTCCTTCAAAAATAATTTCATTTTCTAGTAATTCAGGATCAGAACTCAAGCCTCCAATAGCCTTCACAGAAGCATTATTTGCTGCAATAATTCCACTGTTAGCGTGAAAGTGGATTCTGGCACCTGCTTCTATTGTAAGTGTCTCTCCGGAAGGAACTCCGGCGAAACCATAGATAACATATGGTTTTTCATTGGTAAAGGTTAGATGTTCAGCATCCAAAATAAATCCATCAATTTGAATAGCTTCTCCCTCTTCATCTATACCCAAAGTTAAGGTTTCTGAAGATCCATCTTCAAAGCGTTCAGGAAATAAAAAGATAGCATCTTGAACAAGAGTAACAAGCTCGACTTGCTGTAAATTAACACCAGAGTCGAAATTGATTTGATCTGAATATAAAAATGATAATTCATTTTGAGATAAATCCTGAATGTCCGCTGTTACTTCAACGAATACAAAAATGCTATCTTTTGCCAAAACATTGATATTTGAAATCGACTTTCCTGCAACACCATCTACATTAAGTCTAAAGTTTGAACTTTCTCCTTGGTTGAGTTGAACGTTAGGAATACTAATATCTTGGCTACTCCTGTTGTACACTTTAAAACTATAAGTGCTAGAGCCTATATCGGTGAAGACAGTGTCTAGATAAACAGTATCTCTAGAAAATTCCAAGCTACCAAAACTGGGCTCTGTTTCAAAATCATCTCGACATGAAGTCATAGATAGTAGACTAAGCGCTACTAGAATAAAGCAAATTTGTTTCATAAAAACTATATAAGGTGAATAACGCTGTGCGTGATATTTTATTTTCCTAAAATTTTAACCTCAAAAAGCTTATCCCAATTTTTCCCTGTTACGAAAAGTCGTTTGGAAGCCTTATGGTAAGCAATACCATTTAAAACATCGAGCTTAGAATGCTGTTTTACTTTATCACGAAGTCCTCTAAAATCGATTACACCTTCTACTCCACCATGATCTGGATTTATAATCACTACACCATCTTTCTGATAAGTATTGGCATAGATTTTACCTTCGACCCACTCCAATTCATTAAGCTGATTAAGAATCATTTTGTTAGTAGTAGGTTGAATATATCCTTCCTCTTCAAGAGTTTCAGAGTTTAACGTCCAAATTTTGTCGGTCCCATCACTTTTAAATAGTTTTTTCTCATTGTTACATAGCCCCCAACCTTCTTTACTATCTGTATAGGCAAATTTATTAAGCAACTCCATTGTCTGTAAGTCGTATACGAGACCTTCCTGAGATTGCCAAGTAAGTTGGTAAATTTTATTGTTTAAAATAGTCAAACCTTCGCCAAAGTAAAACTGGTCTAACTCCATTTTATTCAAAACCTCACCAGTTTTATAATCCACTTTTCTCAGTGAAGATTCTCCACGTTGTCCTGTACTTTCATATAAAGTATCTCCATAAAACTCTAAACCCTGAGTGTATGCTGAGATATCGTGAGGGTAGATGTTTACGATTTCATAAGTATAAAGTTTAGGTGGAATACTGCTCAAAAGTTTTATAGATTTTGAAACCTCAACCTTTTCCCCATTTACTTTTAAATTAACTTTTAAATCATGATTGCCGAGTTTAAATTCTGAAAGATCCACTGAAAAAGCTTCAAGACCCGTTGAATTTAAAATGATTTTATTTTGAAATTTAATCTCTACTGAACTTACCTCATGATCTTTTAGAGCTTTTATACTTCCGCTAAGCAGATCCGAATTAGTGAAGGATTTGGAGTTGCTTTGAAAAATAATTTTGAAGTCTTTCGACAAATCCTCATCGCAGGACATAAAAACTATGGCTAAAAATATGATTGCCAATGAATTAAAAATACGCATCATAATTAAATTAAATTATGGAGTAAAAATAGGAAATTTGACGAGAAAACGACTTGTTGCAATTAAATAAGATTGTATATTTGCCGCTGGCAAGTCCTACACAACTAGCTCCTGTCGAATCCCCCAGAGCGGGAACGCAGCAAGGGTAGATAGTCGAGCGGTGTGATGTAGGTCGCTTGCCTTTTTTATTTCCAAAACTATCCCTCATTTTTTTTTTAATACTATAAGTTAGATATTTGCCTAAATTAAATTTTAATGCAAAACGTAGTATTGATCACTGGAGCTTCATCAGGTATTGGAAAATCTATAGGCGAATATTTAGCCAAACTCAATTACAAAGTATACGGTACCAGCAGAAACCCAAAGCAGTTAGAATTAAACGGGATTCACTTTCTTAAACTTGATATTACCGATCTGGAAAGTACTCAAACTGCCATTGGTCGTATTATTTCAAAAGAAAAAAAAATAGACTTTCTCATCAATAATGCCGGAGTTGGTATTTCAGGTCCTTTAGAAGAAATTCCAGAAGAAGAGCAAAAAAAAATATTCAATACCAATTATTTTGGACCAATAAGAGTCATCAATACTGTTTTACCTCATATGAGGGCTAGACAATCAGGATTCATAATCAATATCACCTCAATTGCCGGACATATGGGCTTGCCTTTTCGAGGATTCTATTCCGCTTCCAAGGGGGCTTTGGAATTAACTACTGAAGCCTATCGAATGGAATTAAAAGCTTTCGGTATAAAAATGACTAATGTTGCCCCTGGAGATTTTGCTACAAATATCGCTGCAAGCAGATACCACGCCCCGATTAAAGAGGATTCTCCTTATAAAGAGGTTTACGAACGAAGCTTGAAACTTATGGATGCACATGTGGATGAAGGCAAAGATCCAAACCTTATAGCTAAAAGCATATATGACATCATGCAAAAGTCCAATCCAAAGATTCATTATAAAGTCGGGGATTTTACGCAGAAAATTTCAGTGTTTTTAAAACATATTCTTCCTGATAAAGTTTTTGAAAATCTCTTACTTAAGCACTATAAACTGTAAATTTGTAGCTAAAATGTATTTTTATGAAATTTTTTATTGACACAGCAAATATTGACCAGATTAGAGAAGCTCAAGACTTGGGTATTCTTGATGGCGTCACTACCAATCCTTCGCTTATGGCGAAAGAAGGTATTACCGGAGAAGAAAATATCAAAAATCACTATATCAAAATCTGTGAAATTGTAGATGGTGATGTGAGTGCGGAAGTGATTTCTACAGACTTTGAAGGGATGGTTAGAGAAGGTGAGGCACTAGCAAAGCTTCATAACCAAATTGTTGTAAAGATTCCTATGATAAAAGAAGGCATAAAAGCCATTAAATACTTTTCTGAAAAAGGGATACGTACCAATTGTACCTTAGTCTTTTCTGTAGGCCAAGCTCTACTAGCAGCAAAAGCTGGAGCTACTTATGTTTCTCCTTTTATTGGTCGCTTGGATGATATATCTACAGATGGATTGAATTTGATTGAAGAAATCCGTTTGATTTATGACAACTACATGTTCGAAACTCAAATCCTTGCTGCATCAATAAGACATACCATGCACATTATAGATTGCGCAAAAATTGGTGCAGATGTCATGACAGGTCCATTATCTTCTATTGAAGGACTTTTGAAACACCCATTAACCGATAGTGGTCTAGAGAAATTCTTAGCAGACTACAATAAAAACAACTAGTACCGTATTTATTATAGTCTAAGAAACTGTCTAAAACACTTTTATTGATTAAGATTCTGAAATAAATTCAGAATGATAAAATTTTAGCGTTTTAGACCGTTTTTTTGTTTTATAAAGCCTTGATGGTTTCAAGAAAAAAACCATGTTGATCTTCGGTGTAATCTAAATGAGTAACTAGTCGCATTTTTCCATTTCCCATATTGCTTATTCGTATCCCTTTTTCCTCTAGATCTCTCATAAATTGGATTTCATCCAAATGAGGCTGAAGATAAAAAATGACAATATTGGTTTCTACATGATCTACCGCTTTTATTAACGAATGTTCAGACAAGGCTTTTTCAATGTCTTTAGCTCTTTGATGATCTACGCTCAATCTATCTATATGATGATGTAACGCATAATAAGCAGCTGCTGCCATGTATCCTACTTGCCTCATACCGCCCCCCAAAACTTTTCGAATGCGTATGGCCTTTTTCATAAGGTCGGAATTCCCCATCAATACAGTTCCCATGGGCGCTCCAAGACCTTTGGAAAGACATAACGAGATGCTGTCGAACAAATGGCCAAAGTCTTTAGGATCGTGATTATTGGCGACGATGGCATTATATAATCGGGCTCCATCCAAGTGAAGACCCAATCCATTTTTATCACACACCGCTTTTATAGATCGAATAGTCTCTAGATCATAGCAGGCACCTCCACCTTTGTTAGTTGTGTTTTCTAAACAAACCAAAGAGGTTAAAGGGCTATGGTAAAAATCTGGTGGATTAATAGCTTCTTCTACGAGTTGAGCTGTGATCTTACCTTTATCTCCATCCACGAGTTTACAGGACACTCCACTATTGAAAGAAACGCCTCCACCTTCATAATTATAGACATGAGCCCATTTATCACAAATAAGTTGCTCACCAGGTTGAGTGTGGAGTTTGATAGCAGCCTGATTGGACATGGACCCTGTTGGAAAATACAAAGCTGTATCCATCCCAAATAGATCTGCCAGGTAAGATTCAAGTTTATTTACAGAAGGATCTTCTTTATAAACATCGTCTCCAACCTCAGCCTTCATCATATAGTCGAGCATTTCAGGGGTAGGTTTAGTAACGGTATCGCTTCTTAAATCGATTTTCATGCTGATACTTTTTATTCGAAAATAAACATAATTAGGATGACGGCGCTTCAGATAATTTTTAAATTTGACAAAATTTTAATCATGATCAATTCTGACTCAATAAAAACTATGAATGAACGTATCATTTCTCTAAACCAATATCTTTGACTTAGATGCAAAACGCATAAAAGTTGCCAACGAAGAAGAAAAGACATTTGCTCCAAATTTTTGGGACAAGCCTCAGGAAGCTCAAAAACTAATGCAAGCCATCAATGATGAGAAGCAGTGGGTCAAAAGCTTCGACTTTGCAAAACAACTGGTAGAAGACCTAAATGTTTTATTTGAATTTTTTGAAGAAGGAGATGTTTCTGAAGACGAGATTAAAGAAAAATATGCCGAGGCTTTAGAGTTAATTGAAGAGTTAGAATTCAAAAATATGCTTTCTGAAGAAAGCGACCCCTTAACGGCAATCCTTCAGATCACAGCTGGAGCTGGTGGAACAGAAAGTTGTGACTGGGCAGAGATGCTCATGAGAATGTATATCATGTGGGGCGATCGCAGAAACTTCAAAATAAGGGAACTCAACCACCAAGGCGGTGATGTAGCAGGAATAAAAACCGTTACTCTAGAAATTGAAGGAGAATATGCCTTTGGCTGGTTAAAAGGGGAAAATGGAGTCCATAGATTGGTTAGAATTTCTCCTTTCGATAGTAATGCGAAACGCCATACCTCTTTTGCGTCGGTATATGTGTACCCACTTGTAGATGACACCATTGAAATTGACATCAATCCCTCAGAGATTAAATGGGAGTTTGCTAGATCTGGGGGTGCTGGGGGGCAAAATGTTAATAAGGTGGAAACCAAAGCTATATTAACACACCATCCTAGCGGTATAGTCATACATAATTCAGAAACAAGATCACAGTTAGAGAATAGACAAAAAGCGATGCAAATGTTGAAATCTCAGCTGTATGAAATTGAACTTAAAAAACAACAAGCAGCCAGATCTGAAATAGAATCTGAAAAGAAAAGTATAGAATGGGGCTCACAAATTCGCAATTATGTGATGCATCCCTACAAGCTTGTTAAAGATGTTAGAACTGGTTTTGAGAGTGGTAATGTTGATGACATCATGAATGGCCATATCGATTCATTTTTAAAATCCTATTTAATGAGTAGTGGACAGAAAAAAGAAACTGATAGTTTATGATAAATATATACCACAATCCACGTTGCACAAAATCTAGAGAAGGCCTGTCTATTTTGGAAGATTCTGGACAGGATTTCAAAATCATAAAATACTTAGATGATAGCCCTTCTCAAGAGGACTTAAAAATTATCATTAAAAAACTAGGCATTAAACCCATAGACTTGATTCGCAAACAAGAAAAAATATGGAAAGAGAACTTCAAGACTAAGGATCTTTCCGATTCTGAAATTATTAAGGCTCTCCATGACTTTCCCAAACTTATAGAACGACCCATCGTCATAAACGGAGAGAAAGCAATCATAGGAAGACCTCCAGAAGATATTAAAGGTATTCTTTAGGATTTGTAATAATAGCTGTATATGGGATATTTGTAATTTACCATCTTTAAAATTTAAAATACATGGATCACTATACCACACAAGAAAATGTTCAACACGAATATCAAAACTGGAAGCTATCTCAGCTTATACTTAAAGAAATAGCTAACTTTTTAGGTTCAAAAGCTAAATTCCAACATGTTAAAGCAGGTCTTGAAAATACAGTTATGAACACCTTGGGAGATCATCAAGTCCATGGAGTAGAGCTTTTTCAAAAAATTGATCAGCATTATATATCTTCAGGGTTTGGCTATGCAGATATTTCACTTGATGATTCTGAGTGCAGTTCTTGCTTAGATATCATCACTACAGTAATCGATGAGCATTTTAAAGACATCGAAAAACCTTCTGTAATAAGTTCTTCTCCTGACACTTTAAATATAGATGATTTTGAACTTAAAAGAAATCAGTATATCGATAAAGCTTATCATTTTATAAACTCTAAAACTGACGATGCTACCGCTACCAAAGCGATCTTAAGATCTGCATTGCGATATGGGTCCATTTATGCTGAAACGCGACATATAGGACCTCCTCAGAAAGTTTACGACTTATTTTATAAGTGGGGCATCCAGAATGAAGGCTTTGCCTCCCCATTTAATGCTAGATTATTAGGTAAGCCAAAAGCTCAATTTTATAGTCTTTTTGAAGATACCGATGGGATTTTTGGGAGTGGGGGAAGCTTTTTCAATTTAAATCATCCTGAAAATCCTGGGCACTGGTGCTTAGACCCGCCCTTTACTTCAGAACTTATGACTAAGGTAGACTCTATTCTAGCCTCTTGGTTAAAAACCTATACGGATCTGAGTTTTTTACTTATTATTCCACAAAGCCATTCTCCTTCGAACAAGCCCGATGAAACCGTTACTCTTAAAAAAGATCTCCACTATTATGAGGGTTTAGAGGGTATTTTAAAGCCACTACCAGTCAACGTTTGTATACATAGGTATGGAAATATTGAAGGCTTCTCTTCAGATGAAATCCTAGAGGGATATTCCAAATAAAAAAAGCTGCCTTTTTAGGAGGCAGCTTTTATGTAGGGTTTTTAAATTCATTTAAGAATTTGTCATTTCTTCAGGTCTTACCCATTTATCGAATTCTTCTTCAGTGGTATACCCTAGATTTACGGCCTCTTCCTTTAAAGTAGTTCCATTTTTGTGAGCTGTATTGGCTATTTCTGCAGCTTTATAATAGCCAATCTTTGGATTTAATGCTGTCACCAACATCAAAGAATTTCTCAATAATTCATTGATGCGGTCTTGATTAGGCTCAATTCCAGCGGCGCAATTTTCTTCAAAAGATACACACGCATCACCAATTAATTGGGCAGACTGTAATAGATTGGATGCCATTACTGGCTTAAAGACGTTAAGCTCAAACTGACCTTGCATTCCTCCTACTCCAATAGCCACATCATTTCCCATAACTTGAGCACAAACCATGGTGAGCGCTTCACACTGAGTCGGGTTTACTTTACCAGGCATAATTGATGAGCCTGGCTCATTGGCAGGAATTGTAATCTCTCCTATTCCACTTCTAGGTCCAGAAGACAACATTCTTATATCATTACCTATTTTATTTAAAGAAACTGCTAATTGTTTTAGAGCTCCATGAGTTTCTACTAAAGCATCATGAGCCGCTAGGGCTTCAAATTTATTTTCTGCAGTAACGAAAGGAAGCTTCGTAAATTCTGCAATGTAATGGGCTACTTTCTCTGCATAGCCTTTTGGTGTATTAAGCCCAGTTCCTACTGCAGTTCCTCCTAAAGCTAATTCCTGTAGGTGAGGTAGTGTATTTTCTAAAGCCTTTAGACCGTGGTTTAATTGGGAGACATAGCCACTAAATTCTTGTCCTAAGGTTAAGGGAGTAGCATCCATAAAGTGAGTTCTTCCAATTTTCACAATGCCTTTAAAAGTCTCTGCCTTTTTCTGAAGCTGGTCTCTCAATTGTTCAATACCAGGAATCGTGACTTCTACAATTTTTTTGTAGGCGGCAATATGCATTCCTGTGGGGAAGGTATCGTTAGACGATTGAGATTTATTAACGTCATCGTTTGGGGATACAAATTTATTACCTTTGCCTAGTTCATGACCTTGTAGTTGATGAATCCTGTTGGAAATCACTTCATTAACATTCATATTACTTTGGGTACCAGACCCAGTTTGCCATATTACCAAGGGAAACTGATCGTCGTGTTGACCCTCTAAAATTTCGTCGCAAACTTTAGCAATCCAATCTCGCTTTTCTACTTCAAGAACTCCGAGTTCTGCATTGGTATATGCAGCTGCTTTTTTCAAATAAGCAAAGCCGTAGATAATTTCAAGGGGCATAGAGGCAGGTGGACCTATCTTAAAATTATTCCTAGAACGCTCTGTTTGTGCAGCCCATAATTTGTCTGCAGGAACTTTTACCTCTCCTATGGTATCTTTCTCAATTCTATATGACATGGTATTGATTTTAATTTTTCAAATTTAAGAAATTATAGCCTTAGATAGGTTTAATACCAAATTTAACCTATCATATCCTACTAAATCATTTTACCGATACGAATTCGGCACAAGCTTTTTTCACTTACTTTTATCAAAAATAATGACCGTAACTAAGGCTATGCTAATTATTTTTTATTTCAATCAATCTAAAAATCTGTGCGGAACTACGTCGTAGTATAACTCAATTTATTTATACAACACTATAAATTCAATTTGGTGTAACTTTTTATTTCCACGCAATTATTTTTATCTTTTATAGGTTTGTAATTTTAAGTTTATTTATATTTGTAAAAAATAA
>NZ_PJBS01000024.1 GCF_002836055.1 Psychroflexus sp. MES1-P1E | reverse complement strand
GTACAAACGGCGATAATGGACTTGATGCAACCTCCACTGGAAATCCATCTTTATTTTCTTGGGATTCACAAAATGAAAGTTGGTTAACGATTTCCAACACAAACTTAAACACTTTAGAAGCGGGTAAAGCCTACGGAATTTTGATTAGGGGTGATAGAGGTACAAATATTTATGAAGCTAATATAGCTAAAGGTGATGATACAAGGTTGAGATCTTTGGGGACTATTTTAACTGGTGATGTAAACATGGATAATGATTTGAATCCTAACTCGGAAGGCTTTGCTTTAATCGGCAATCCATACCAAGCTGAAGTTGATATGAAAGCAACTCTAGCAACTAGTTCAACACATTTGGACAAAAGATTTTATTACGCTTATAAACCAGGTATTGGTGAAAGAGGCGGTTATGTTACAGTTGACTTAGATTCTGAACCTGTAGAACACATTCCTGAAGTTCCTCTTAACGATAATATGGGTTCAGAAAAATTTCGTTTTTTACAAGTTAATCAATCTGTATTTGTTCAGACTGTTAGTGACCTTCAACCAAATGAAGTCCCTACACTGACTTTTAAAGAAGAATTTAAAACAGACGATACTTCAACTAATCAAGACTTAAGGGTCAATTCTAACTCAAAAATAGATTTAAATATA
>NZ_PJBS01000023.1 GCF_002836055.1 Psychroflexus sp. MES1-P1E | reverse complement strand
CGTTGCCACCCATTAAAAAATATCGCAAATGATTCATCTTATAGTTGGAAATACAGGTTCTGGAAAAACAACCTATTCAGCGAAATTGAAAGGAAAAAATAAAGGAATAATCTTTTCGATTGACAAGTGGAATAAAACACTATTTCTTGCTGATAAAAAACCGACTGACGGATTGAAATGGTTTTTAGAAAGAATTGAAAGATCGGAAGAAATAATAATGGAATTAGTAAAGCAATTAGAAAATGCAAAAACTGATTCTATACTGGACTTAGGACTTTCAAAATTAGAGCATCGAGACAAATTTAGAAAGTTTGTGGAAACGAATGGATACGAACTGAAAACTCATTTTTTGGACATTTCAAAAGAAACTCGGTTGGGAAGAGTAATAAAACGGAATTCAGAAAAAGGAGAAACCTTCGAATTTGAGGTTAGCAGAGAAAATTTTGATTTTATGGAAAATTGGTTTGAGAAACCAAGCGAAATTGAAATGCAAGATGGAATAACCATTACGGAATAAAAACGTGTGGCAACACCGTATATAATTTATTGCGGGCTTCTCGCCTACTTACGAAAGTCCTCGCGGACTTTCTTTGTCCGTAATTATTTACTAAATTAGTTGCTTGAAACACGCAACAAACCATATACAAACACGTTG
>NZ_PJBS01000022.1 GCF_002836055.1 Psychroflexus sp. MES1-P1E | reverse complement strand
GTAAATTTTAGGAAGAATTTCGTCAGCCTAGATTTTTTTGGTTCGTTTTTTCATCAATGGAAAAAAGGAATGAAAGTACTAGTTCTATCTAAAGCTTAAATAAGCAGTTACACTTTAAGCCAAAATACATCACTTAAACAGATTCCGTACCGCGGCTATCGCCTTGCACGGAATGGGAGAGATTCCTCGTCGAAGTAAAAGAACTTCTCTGTCGGAATGACAATAGTGAATTCAAGGCTTCAAGTTCTACACTACGAAGAAAAACGGCCTACTAAATTCAGCTGTAAAAATTGAAGTAAAAGCCTCGTAAAATTTTAGACTGTTTGAGGCTGTTTTAAGCCGAGTTTCTAAAATTTAGAGGGTGAGCGAAAATTTTAGGAGGAATTTCGTCAGCCTAGATTTTTTTGGTTCGTTTTTTCATCAATGGAAAAAATGAATAAAAACACTAATTTTATCTAAATCTTAAATAAAGAGTTACACTAAAACAGATTCCGTATCGCGGCTATCGCCTTGCACGGAATGGGAGAGATTCCTCGTCGAAGTAAAAGAACTTCTCTGTCGGAATGACAATTTCAGGTTCAAGATTACAAGTTTCTCAATAGCTAGAAAAACGGCCTACTAAATTCAGCTGTAAAAATTGAAGTAAAAGCCTCTTGAAATTTTAGACTGTTTGAGGCTGTC
>NZ_PJBS01000021.1 GCF_002836055.1 Psychroflexus sp. MES1-P1E | reverse complement strand
GCTACCTGATAAGCTGTATTTGCATCCATACCTAATTGCGAAATTAGGTAGATACAAAACCCTTTAAAAGAGGAAAGTCACGCTTACTTACGTTTACTTACTGATACTTTTGGATAAAGTTGTTTTCTTCTGTTTAGTTGACTTTACTTCCTTTTTACATCAGTAATTAAGTCAGCTTAATTTCTATTTAAATAAATGCGAATAATCTTCTGGTAATTCAGCATCGATATCTCTTAGATATTTTTCCAGAGCTGTCATGGTTGAATGACCTGTAATCAGCATGAGTTTACTTTTGGTTTCGTTTGGTGAACTTTGCTCTCTCAGCTTCCTGTATAATTTGGTGATAAAAGTATGTCTAAAGCTATACAAGCCAAACTCCTCTCCTAGCCCGAAATGATCTTTGACCTCTTTAAAGCGTTTAGAAAATTCGGTTCTCCTGTTGGTTTCCACTGCGTTCCATTCTTCCCCAATACCAAAGCGTCCAAACAATAAAGCATCGGGAGACATTTTGGAAAGATCTGGAATATCCTTGATAAGAATATCAGGGATAATTTTGATTTTTACGGGTTGATTTTTAGCCTTGACATAAAGCTTCTTATCTTTAAAATCAACGTCTCTTATTTTTAGTCTACAGACTTCAATAGGTCTAAGGAAATTCAAACTGATAAACTTGATAAACAGATGTAAGGTAGGGTCGTGTTTCTC
>NZ_PJBS01000020.1 GCF_002836055.1 Psychroflexus sp. MES1-P1E | reverse complement strand
AAGTTCAATTCAAACTTCCAGACGGCACTTGTGAACTTTATTGGCACAAATACGACACAACAGAAAGAAAATCAGAAGAAAGTTGGAATGAATACTGCCAGCGGACCAAAGAAGAGTGTTTAAGCCAGTTCGAAAAACTTCCGACCGACAGCGAATTAATAAAAGACGGAATTGAAAGCTTCAAGTTTTTGAAAGAAAAAAGTAAGACTGATATTTTACTTGATAACTACTTGATTTTTATCCTATACTTCAACGACCTTGAAACCGAATTGGAAAATGGCTGATGATAAAGTAAATATCGAACTGACTAAAGAAGAAGCAATCGTACTTTTCGAATTTCTCGGCAGATTTAATGAGACTGATGACTTAAACAGGTTTGAAGACCAATCAGAGCAAAGAGTCCTTTGGGATGTAGAACGTATTTTAGAAAAGGAGTTAAGTGAACCATTTCGAGCCGACTATCAAGAGATTGTTAAAAAGGCAAGAGAAACCGTTCGAGATGAAAAAGAATAAAAAAACGACACCACAACAATGGCTATAATTAATACGGGTTTTGGTGCTTAACCCAAAGTTTAGAGCTTTTAACCAAGTCCGCCAAATCTTTTGATTTGGTTTTAAAAATTAAAAGATAAAACAAAATAAAAAGCTTTGGCTAAGTGTTTAATCGGAAATTCACTACTTTTAATTCCCGTACTAACCATAGCCCAAACGTTAGCACACA
>NZ_PJBS01000019.1 GCF_002836055.1 Psychroflexus sp. MES1-P1E | reverse complement strand
TGACATCTAATAGCTCAGTCTTATATGCTCTAAAAACCTGTTTTATAGAAGTTTTTATTAATCGATTATTTCTCTTTTAATAGCATTATTAGACTTGCAGTAAACTGTTTTGAGATTGAAGCAAGACGAAATGAAGAATTATTATTTAGCTGTTTTGTTTTCTTTGAATTGGTGAAGCCATATGTTTTTTCCAAAGTTGGCTTTCCATTTTTCGTTATTAGAATTTTGCCAATAAATTTCCTTTCAGAATTTAGTTTTTCTAACCAATTGTCAATCAAAACTATTTTTCCTTTTTCACTTGAATTTTTAGGGATATTTAATTCAGGCACTTGAAGAAAAAAAAACCAGACAAAAAATCCAATAACTATTATAGCAATTCCGAGTATAATATAAAGTACTACTTTTATATTTTATTTTCTGTTTTTCTTGTATTACGCACATCGGAAACAGGTAAAACTTAAACTGTTTTTCTGAAGTATTCTAACACAAATTTCCACAGTAATCCTATGGTTGGATTATGCCGTTTCGAGGCTAAAAGCTACCATTTTTGAATGGTTTTTATTCTTAGCATTGTGTTATCACTTTGTCTTTCAAACAACTCTTGCTACATCCCTTAAATACTATATTAAAGCTATTGTATTAAAATTGTTTTGATATGTAATTCAAATAGGAAAGCTGTTAAGTATTATCCAAGGGTTTAATTTATGAACCGATGGTAATAAGGGTTGATTTTGTGTTTAAAA
>NZ_PJBS01000018.1 GCF_002836055.1 Psychroflexus sp. MES1-P1E | reverse complement strand
CGTAAATCGGAACTATAGAGCAACTCAACAATACACCTGTGTTTTATATTATTGGTTTGCTCGATAAGAGCGAGAACAACTTCTTTCGGAATCACGGTGAGTAGTTTATGTTCTTTTCGGGGTCTTTCTACCTCGTAAAACCCTTTAGGATACGGTTTTGTACCCACATACAAAAAGGGAGAAAAGGGGGAATATCAACTGGTTGAGAAAAAGTCCAAATGGGCAGAATTAAAGCAAAAGCTAAAGCACTTAACCAAAAAGACAATTCCAATGAGTTTTGATGAGCGAATGAAACGACTGAATTGGTTGATAAGAGGCTGGGTAAATTATTTCAAATTAGGCAGTATTCAGGGTAAACTGAAAAAGCTTGGGGAACGGCTCAGGAATCGGTTACGATACTGTATTTGGCATCACTGGAAGAAACCAGACCGCAAACGTAAAAACTTAATACGGTTAGGGATTTCAAATGGACAGGCATATGCTTGGAGTCGAACAAGAATGGGAGGATGGGCAGTAGCCCAAAGCCCTATACTGGGAACTACAATAACCGTAAAACGATTAAAAATGGGGGGTTATATAAGTTTAGTCGAATACCACAAAACTGCATCATTACTGAACCGCTAAGTACGAGAACCGTACACTTATTGCTGTGAGAGGCGCACTGGCGGTCACTTGACCGTCAGCCGTCTACTCGATGTGTGCTGTGAGATGTCGAAAGACATCGTAACTAGAATAAAGATGGAAGG
>NZ_PJBS01000017.1 GCF_002836055.1 Psychroflexus sp. MES1-P1E | reverse complement strand
TCACGAAGATTTTACTGGTCTTAGTGGTGATGTGCTAGCTGGGGGGTCTTACGATATCATACTCGAAGGAAATACGGATGGTCCATTTACCAGCAGATTTGCTGTATTTGTAGATTGGAACCAAAACGATGTGTTAGATGATGCTGGTGAAGTTTATGAAATTACAGCAACTATTAACGGTTCTACCGGCGAGGATGGTCAACAAGCTATTCAATCTTTGGAAGTCCCTATTGATGCCTTACAAGGTCAGACTCGAATGAGGGTTAAAAAGATGTTCGGAGTAACTGATTATTTAGATCCATGTTTAGGAGCTGCCTATGGTCAAGTAGAAGATTACTCGATTAGTGTAAGCTTACCTTTAGCTAGAGTTCAAGTGGTTCATAATTCTCCAGATCCTGCAGCTAGTGTTGTAGATGTGTATTTAGGATCTACTTTGTTACTTGATGATTTTGAATTTAGAACAGCAACTCCTTTTGTGGATGTGCCTGCTAATCTAGAAATTACTTTAAGTGTGGCACCAGGAACAAGTACAGATGTTTCAGAAGCATTATATAGTGTTGATGTGACTTTAGTTGCAGATGAAACTTATATCGTCGTTGCGGATGGTGTTTTAGACCCGTCTCAATTTGACGACTCTGTAAATACTATAGATTTTGCCTTACAAGCATTTGCTGGTGCTAGAGAAGCTGCTGTTACTGCAGGTAATACAGATGTACTAGTTCACCATGGCTCACCGGATGCTCCAACTGTAGATG
>NZ_PJBS01000016.1 GCF_002836055.1 Psychroflexus sp. MES1-P1E | reverse complement strand
TTTACCCAATTGCAGTTAACGTTCTCGTATAAACGCAATAGCGTATAACAGGTATTAATATTCGGATTGTAAGATACATATTTTAAAAAAATAGCGGTTTAAGCGCAAACTTGAACCGCTATTGCGTTTATACAAAGTTGAATGCAGTGTTTATACTATTCTTTCAATATTAAAACCAACTTTCTTTACCGCACTAACAATATCTTCCTCGGAAGTAGAGTTCGATTTAACTGTAAGGATCTTTTGAGAATTGTTTAAATCTACATCCCATTCTTCAATCCCATTTTCGTTATTAAGTTGAGGGCTAACTTTTGACAAGCAACCTGTACAATTAATATTTGTTTTAAATTTTAAATTTTTCATGATATTTAATTTTGTATTAATTATTGAACTGATTTTCGATTATTTAAGACTTAGCTTCAACTTTGTTCTATGCAACTAAATTTATAAGTGTTGTTTTTCTTAGTGAAAGTAAATAAATGTGCATTACAGCTACAATTAGACCTGGAATGATTCCCCCTAAGTCGATAGCCAAATGAAATGCAATTATTCCATAGGTAACAGGTACCATTAATAATAACCCTACAATAGAATACTTTCTAGTTAATAATAATAATAGACCTGAAATTGCTTCGACCACACCTACTGTTGGTAGTATGAAATTATTTGCCATTAAGCCCGTAAAAGCAGCTATGAGATCTTCATTCATTACATGGTTATGAGGAATAAATTCAAAGAATTTATCTAATCCAAATAG
>NZ_PJBS01000015.1 GCF_002836055.1 Psychroflexus sp. MES1-P1E | reverse complement strand
AATCACACAAGTTGATGTTTCGACAACATTAAGTAATACAACTATCACTTCTAATGCAGTTGGAGCCATATATCAATGGTTAGACTGTAATAATGGTAATAGCGATATTGCAGGAGAAACAAATAATACATATACTGCAACAACAAATGGTAGCTATGCGGTACGAGTAACTCAAAATGGGTGTACTGGCACGTCAGACTGTGTAGAAATATCCACACTAGGTCTTACTACTAATTCTTTTAGTAATGAAATTAAAATTTATCCTAACCCAACTAATAATAGCTTTGAAATTTCATTCAAAAACAATCAGAAAGAGTTAAAAATTAATATCTATTCATCTTTGGGGCAATTAATTAAAACTAGAATTTTTGATAACACTGACCGCATTCTTATGAATTTAAATCAGCCAAGTGGAATTTACTTTGTTGAATGTATAAATGATAAAGGAAATAAAAGTATAAGCAAATTAATTAAAAAATAAACTACTAAAAACGTTTGCTAACACAGCATATGAAAAATAGCAGTTAAGAGCAAAAACAATGTTTATGCTCTTAACTGCTATTTTTGTTTTTAATTTGAAAAATATAACATATAAACCTGCTACTTGCCATATACTAAACGTTAGGCAACGTGAAAAGATGTGTACTTTCCTGGAATAGGTTGACCAAAAATCAATCATTTAATTCAGGATCAAGATGAAAGACCACAAAACAGACTGACAAAAAAATAGTATCAAAAGTTAAGTTTTGAACTCAAACTGATGATCATTGACCAAATTCAAAATGGTCAG
>NZ_PJBS01000147.1 GCF_002836055.1 Psychroflexus sp. MES1-P1E | reverse complement strand
AGTATATTTTGGAGCCAATTGTTCCATAAATGCTAAATCTCCAATTATTTCTATTTTTCGTTTCCCATCTATGGTTTCTTTTGAAGAACTATCATTTTTTAGAGCGCCTATTTGTTTTAAATAAGAAAATGTAGCTACAGTAGCGTGTCCACAATGTGCTATTTGCTTATTTGGAGTGAAGAAATCTAATTTAAAATCTTCCATTTTAGATTTTGAAACAAAAGCAGTTTCTGATAAACCTACTTTTTTAGAAATTTCAAGTTTATTTTTTTCAGAGAATTCATCTGCATTTAAAACTACACCTGCTGGATTACCACCTTTACCGTTTTCTGCAAAAGCATTAAGAATTTGTACGTTAATTAGTTTTTTTGAACTGTCCATTTTTATTTTTTTATATGTTATATAAGATGGACGCTATCAGTTAGAAAAAGACGTAGTAAATTTTAATTATTTTCAAAATCTATTAGTTTACCTGTACTATCGGATTCTATATTTGGGCAATCTAAAATGTTTTCTTTTAAAATTTCTTTAGCTTTTTGAACTCTTGATTTCGTCCCCGAATAAGAGATTTTTAAATGTTCTGCTAACTCTTTTTGTGAATAGTTTTTAAATGAAGTTAAAATAATTGCTTCTTTATGTTGGGAAGAAAGGTTTTCTATTTTTTGATTGATACAGTTTGTTAAATTTGAATAATCAAAATTATTAGTGTCTATTTCTGGAATATCTAAGTCATTTATTGATATATTGTTATTTTTCACTTTTCTAAAATAATCAACAATACTATTTCTTGTAATTTGATAAACCCAAGATGTAAGTTTAGAAGTATGTTTTAATTGATGAATTTTAGTTTGAATTTTTAAAAAAACCTCTTGATGAATATCTTTTGCCGTTTGTTCATCTTTTATTTTTCCCAAAATGAACTTATAAATTTCTTCATTTAAGTCAATCCAAATAGTATTAATTTCAGTTTTCACAATTTTGGTTTTTTCAGCTTGCACATAACGTGTTGTGTATGATTAGTAGCGGATTAAAAGGCATGTGTCTTTCAATCTATCACCAAACTTGATACAAATATACTTTCTTTCAATCTAAGATTGAAACCGCTATTGTTTTTATACAGTGTTAGCAATTTGCATTCTTTATAAATTTTTATTTGTTTTTTTTTGGAATGTTCGTTCCAGTTTGTATATATTTGCATTTGGAACGAACGTTCTATAAATATATAATTAAATTTGAAAATAAAAAAGATGAGAGAATTAAAAGGAAAAATTGCTATTGTTACTGGAGGCAATAGTGGTATTGGTTATGCGTCAGCTAAAGAATTGAAAGAAAATGGTGCCACTGTAATTATTACAGGTCGATCAGAAGAAAAGGTAAAAACGGCTTCTGAAGAATTGGGTGTTAAAGGTATTGTAGCAGACGTAAAAGATTTATCTGCCATTGATAAATTGGTAGAACAAGTAACTACTGAGTTTGGTAATGTCGATATATTGTTTGCAAATGCTGGAATTTTTCAACCTGCACCAGTGGGTCAAATTTCTGAAGAAATGTTTGATCATCAAATGGGGATTAATTTTAAAGGGGCATTATTCACAGTCGAAAAGTTTCTACCCATTCTAAATGATGGTGCATCAATAATTAATCTAGGTTCTATAATTGCATATACTGGTATGGCGAATACAGCAGTTTATGCAGCTTCTAAAGCAGCAATGATCTCTTTCACAAGAACTGCAGCAACGGAGTTGGCACCCAGAAATATACGCGTAAATGTTATTAACCCAGGACCTATATCTACACCAATATATGAAAAAACAGGAATGGAAGAAGAACAGTTAAATGGATTTGCAGCAGCAATGCAAAATCGTATTCCATTAAAACGATTTGGTCAGCCAGAAGATATTGCCAATTTGGTTTCTTTCTTAGCTTCTGGTGAAGCATCATTTATCACGGGTAGTGAATATAATATTGATGGAGGAATTAACATTAACCCACTTTTAGGATAAACAACAACACTTATAATAAATTTAAAAAAAACAAGATGAAAAAAGCAATAATTATTACACGCGTACTTTTAGGATTACCCTTCCTTATTTTTGGATTAAATCATTTCTTTCCAGTTATTCCACATCCCCCAATGGATGGAGTGGCCTTAGATTTTATGATGGGGTTGACTAAAGTTGGTTATTTTTGGCCATTATTAAGAGGGCTTGAAGTCCTCATTGGAATAGCCTTAATAAGTGGCAGGTTTGTACCGTTAGCATTGGCGGTTTTAGCACCAATTTCACTACATATATTTTTGTTTCATGCATTTGTATTGTTAGCGAATTTACCTTTAGCGATAATAATTTTAGGCTTACATATTTTCCTAATTGTTAAATACTGGGATTACTATAAGCCTGTATTTACGCCAAAGTTAGCACCTCAATTCAACTAAATTAAAATCTACTGATGTTTCCTGTAATGGGAAGCATCAGTATTTAAATAAATAATAAAATGAAAAAAATAAAGATAATATCTGGACATCCAAATATAGTTGATTCGATTGCCAATAGAACAATACTTAATGTTTTAGAGAAAGAAAATAATTTCACAATTAGCAATCTAATGAATAATTATTCTGATTATAAAGTTGATTCGGATAAAGAAATTAAGAACCTTTTAGATTCAGATGTAATTGTGCTACAATTTCCGTTTCATTGGTATGGAGTACCTGCAATATTAAAAATGTGGATTGATAGCATTACTACTTCATTGGTTTATGGTCCAAATAAAGGTGGTTTAAAAGGGAAAACATTTATACTGTCAACAACGACTGGAGGTCCTGAAGATTCGTATCAAGAAAATGGGTATAACAAATTTAAAATGAAAGAATTGTTATTGCCTTTATTGAAATTGGGAGATTCTTTAGAAATGATTGTTTTAGAGCCTGTTGTTTTACATAGTGCAATGTTTAAAGATGAAACGGGAAAACTGAATTTGGAAAATAATGCGAAACAACACGCATTAAAACTAATTGAAATTGTGAATAGATAAAATGAAGGAATACTGGAACGCTTATTCTAATTAGCCTACCTTTGTTCTCTTAAAACGATTAATTATGCCAAGAGTAAAACTTTTTGATGAAAATGAAGTGCTTAGCAAAGCCACAGAATTGTTTTGGAAAAAGGGCTATCACGCTACTTCTATACAAGATTTAGTGAGTTTTTTAGGGATTAATAGAGGGAGCCTTTACGATACTTATGGTGGTAAAAAAGAATTGTTTGATAAAGCATTCGAATTCTATCGATCCAATAATTCTAATGGTATTACTGCCTTTTTTAAAAGTCAAAATGAGGTGAAAAAAGGTTTTAGAAAATTATTTGAAATGGGTATTGATGAATCTGTTGCTGACATCGATTTAAAAGGATGTTTTGTAGTAAATACAACTACAGAATTAATTCCGGGAGAGGATAGTTTGCTAAACCTTATCCAAGATAATAAAAAGCTATTTGAAGGAATTTTTTATTCTTTTTTACTGAAAGGACAGCAAAACGGTGAGATAGCAAAAGGTAAAAATATTAAAACTATTTCCTGTTTATTTTATACTTTTTATTCAGGACTTAAAGTAGTAGCCAAAGTAGAAAAAAACCCAAAAGAATTAATGAATTCGGTTGATGAGATTTTGATGTTATTGGATTAGCTCTGCTTGTTACTAACGTTTAAATAAAAACCGTTTTCAATGGGTTTTATTTGGTGTTAACTGCTTTTTTTCTACTTTTTTAATCAGTTCAATATTTAACAATTCAATAACCGTAAGAAACGAATCAACATTTTTGCATTTTGGTTCATACCATTTTTTGCTTGAAAAGTGTGCTTCCATTTCTCCACCTTCTCTGAACATATATCCGTACCGAGCAAAAATTTCATTCCGCATTAATTTCAGTTCTTTTGAAGCTAGTTTTTGAAGTTCCTGTTCTCTGATGACTGTTAATGATACTTCAGGATAATCGCCATTAACATATAATTCATCTATGTAGCTGCCATACTCACCGCCAGAACAAAATTCGTAAGTCCAAGGATTTAAAATTAAAAGTCCATTATGAAACTCGCTTGGTCTATTGTAGCTTGAGAATGAACCTGAGGTTTCATCACAATAAAAGTTCGATCCCTCAATTTTAGCATTGTTAAAATTAAAAATAGAGTCTTTTAGTATTTCTCCTTGCCAGTAAAATGTGTGCACCTGTGCAACTACAATTGAATCAGCAATCACTAGCATTAATTCAGACTCACCCTCTGAAAACCCAAAAATATAGTTGCCTGAATAATTCAAAATTAAGTCTTCAGTCCAGACAAATCCTCACGATGCACTTCCTCGTCACCATAATACTGACCAAAACAAAAAAGGCTTTGTAGGGTTAATATTTTTAATAATAGATATCGTGTCATTGCAGTTAACGTTTAAATAAACACTGGCGTTAGCTTGGGTTTATTTTTTGTTAGCCCTAGTTTATTTTTAATAAGTCCATTTTTTGCAATGTACCTTCAAGTTCACAAAGTGAAGATATTTTATATCCAGTGGCTCTTCCTTTTACTAGTTCAATTTTATTGACATTAGTCTGCATTCCGTCTTCTTTAGATGTGTAAAATGGTGCTCCTTCAGTTGCGATATTATGCAATTGATAAGAATTTGCTTCTGTAATCAGAAACATTTCCGTTAAACTTTTGCATAATCCTTTAATTGAGTTTGTTTTTACAGGTAAAACGAGATTTAGAAACTCTCCTTCTGAAAGACTTTCATTGAAATTAATATGAGTTGTTTGATAAGAAATTCCATCTATGCTTGAGTCTTCCCTAACATATTGTAAAAGTAATTGAGGAATAATGTACTCAGGTTTAAAGTCATCATTTGGATTACTTACTTTTATAGAAGATGCAAATATCAGAGGCCAAACCATTAGATAATTATAAAAAGACTCTAGTTCAAGTTCTTTAGGCGGGGAAAGGTCAATCACATTAACCGTTTCAATATTGCTTAATCTTACACCTTGAAAATGACTAATGTTGGGTCGATTGAGTTCCTCCCAACACACATAAACTGAGTTACCTAAATACAAAGAAGGAAAGCCTGGAATACTGAACCTTTGTGTTTTTACTTTTCCTCTCAGTTCAAATGGAATGTGAAAGAAATTCTGCTTTGAATAAACTTTATTGCTCTCATTGTAACGTAGTCTATAAAAGTCTGTTTCTCTTTTAAACTCTCTGATATTTAATAATCGTCTAAAGTTTTTTTCAGAGCCTTGTAACCCTTCTTTTAACTTATTAAATGCCTCAGCAGGTTTACCATTCAGGTAATTGTAAATAGCTTCATTTATATTTTTGATTAAATGTACCTGTCTATTGTTAATTTGACTAAGATCAAAGGGTAGCTCCTCAAGACTTTTTATTTGTTTGATTTTTGACTTGAAAGACTCAAGTTCATTTTTTACAAATTCCTCAAAGTTTTCGTTTGCTTTTGGCTGTTTGGGTAAAGTGAAAAAAGGGTCTCTATATAGTTCGGATATCTTCATAAATAATTAGGGCTAACATCCGTATAAACCCTATTCAAATCTTCAGTATAGGGTATATATCTATTTAGAACGTTGTTTTATTTCCATCTAAACTAACACTTTCATACATAGTATCCAATGGACTTTTTATTGTTTTGCTATTCATCGCTAAAACTCTGGTATAAATCTCCGTCGTTTTTGAGCTATTATGACCTAAAGCGGCTTGGATATGTCTTAAACTTGTCCCCCGTTCCATAAGGTGTGTGGCAAAACTATGACGTAAAGTGTATGGGATACTCAAAAGCTTACTATTAGTGTCTTTCACTGCTTTTCTATACATACTTTGATCTTTAGCTGCTTTCGTTTTTTTTAGTCATAAATAAGTCATACCTTGATTACCTAAATTAGTTAAAACAGAACTTATAAAACTACTTTTTTAAATATTTAAAGGTACTTAACCGTTAAGAACGGATAGCCTAAAGTTATGTCCTAATGGAGAAGTTGTGAAAAATAAATACAACATAGGTGAGAAAACAACCATCGGCAAATCGGATAAGGTCATGTGTCCTATTTATTGTAAAAACCACTATCACAAGCATCTGCAAAAAGAAACAGTAGAAATCAATGGAGTTTTAAAACGGAATTATGCCCTACCACTTGAACTCGTGAGTAATACCAATTTGTCCTTCACCTATCCCCTATAATCCAATTGGCGCTTAAAATGGACAAATCACACATCAAGTCTTATGTATTGTAATACAGCCATTTTATAGTCTAATTGGACATGACTATTCTAATATAGAGTAATACTTAACTGCACATCCCAATTGGCGCGAATTTCAACTGGCTGTGCTTCGTAGAGGACAGGTTCGGGATTTACCCTCTTCAGAAAGTTTCCTGTATCCCATTTCCCATTGGCGTTTTTATCATATACCAATCTTATAAAGTAAGACCCCGGCGTAATCAATTTGAAATTAACTGTGGATTTTTCGGTTTCGTTTACTGTAGATTCAACGTCCGCTTCATATGGGCCTGCTGTCCCAGACTTTCCAACAGGACGTAATAATAATCCCTGAAAAGCTCCCAGCTTCTATTTTTGTTTTGATAACCGACCGTGGATTTTGAGGGGGCTTTAAGCATCCCTAAATGGTTGAGATTACCGGTTGCAGAGCGCAGGCCGTTGCTTATGTCCCGCAGGGATTGACTTTTGGCAAA
This sequence comes from Psychroflexus sp. MES1-P1E, assembly GCF_002836055.1. Classification (GTDB taxonomy): domain Bacteria; phylum Bacteroidota; class Bacteroidia; order Flavobacteriales; family Flavobacteriaceae; genus Psychroflexus. The sequence continues at coordinate 30,909 of NZ_PJBS01000147.1, read as the reverse complement.
CTGGCAGAATAGCATTGAGACTAGGTGCGACCAACTGTCAAACCCTTTTTGATGCTTGTCACTTTGGTGCGACTTGACCAGTTTTTTAAATTTTGATATATCTAATTTTGAGATTATTTGAGAAAACAACGTTATATTTATCATCAGAGAAGGGTTTTTGTGGTGCACCTCAAAGGTAAACTTTGAGGAACAAAAATTTCCTTCTCTTTTTTAAACGTTTAGGACGCTATTGGTACTTAATATATAATTGTACCAGTATCCATGTTCAGTCGACTTGTCACATTAAAATTCTCCGATTTTATTGCATCAAGCTCTGAATAGAATGAAATATAGGCCTTGTTGGTTGTCTTCTCCTGTGCATTCACCATTACACATGTAAATAACAGTAAAAACAACGTTGTGCTAATCTTTTTTGCTCTTTTCATTTTTTTAAACTTTGATTTGTATTGTTGAAAGAACAAAGGTGAGAAGTGTTATTTGAGTAAATATTGTCTTATAACAACCTTTTTCTATAATGTAACAAATTTCACAAACTTGCCCAGCTAAACACATAATTTCGTTATGTTTCGTTTTTAAACGTTTAAAACTTAAAGGAAAATTTTAATCTCTCATAATTTATTCCGACAATGGCAACGGCGTTTTAAGTTACTCTTGCCTATATACCGTTTGTTTGCCAATTTTAGAACAACTATTTCACCATTTATTTGCCTTTTAAAATAGAAAACATAATCTGCTATTAATTAATTGTTCTTTTGCCTTAATTTGCTTTTATCATTCGTTTAAACAGAATGGCCTCTGATGTTTTTACTTTTACGATGTAAATTCCATTTGCTAAATCGCTTATATTGATTTCTTGGTTGGTGGTGTAACGAACTTCTCTAATCTGTTGTCCATTCATATTGTAAATACTTATTTCCTCTATGCTGTTGCGACTTCTTACTGAAAAACTATCTTTAGTTGGGTTAGGGAACAAATCAACCGTATTGTTTTCAAGTAAATCAGGATCTACTACTGACAGTGTAGTAAAGCTAATATTGTATTTTATGGGTCCTAAATCTTGTACACCAAAGTATACATTTACTTCTTGATCAGAAAAACTAAAAGTCGATGTTTCGGTAAAAGGATGATCTAACATTTCTGTCGATATTTCTTCCCAAGTTGCTCCCATATCACTACTGAAGATGATTTTTGGTCTTCCTACTGGTAACGGAATATCAAATCCATCAGAATAATGTGTGGTGGCTACGATATAATCTTGATTGATTGTTGAAAAAGCAATATTGTTTGTAAATTCAGAAGAAATGAAATTCCACGTGTCACCCTTGTTTTCGGATAAATAGATACCATTTGTGGTGGCTATCATTAATTGATTGGGATTTAATGGGTTTTGTTCAATATTTAATATTCTATCATTCCTAGAATCTAAATCTTCTAAACCAATGGTAGAAATTTCCCAAGTGGCACCTTCATCCGATGATTTATAAAAATTCGCACTCTGTGCAATATAGACATTTGTAGCTTCCTCACTGTCCACCTGCACCGCATTAACTAACTCGCCCCCTAGTGGTACAGGGACATAAGTATCGACTATATTTTCCATGTCAGTAAGATCTATTTTGAATAGATCTAACCCTGCCGACACCCAGCTGATATTCGGGTTTGTAACTGGTGTAGACACATCAGTAAGATTCAAAATAAACGGGGCTGATTTCGCTAAACTTACATTAGCTCCATGATCGTTACTTACAAGTATATAAGAATTAGGAAAGGAACTACCATCAGTAAAAACACGTCCGACTACTACAGGATCTGCAAATACTTTTGCAGGAGAACCAGAGTTTTGATTTAATGATCGTAAGCCGTATTCTTCTTCCGTATTTGTTTGTAGGTTTTTATGAATGTAGCCTGAACGTAAACCGTAATATATGTGGTTTTCAGTATCTGAAGTGAATGAGGCAATTGTGCCTGTAGTGTTAATAAAAGGATTTTCTAACTTTGTTATTGTAGCTCCTCCATTTTCTAATAAAAATGGATAAAAGTTTGTACTAATTATTATTTTATCAAGCTCAAACGGGTTATAGGAAGCTGTCAAGCCATTATAATAGTCTTCTGTATCAATTGCAGTCCTAACATAGTTTTGCCATGTAGCGCCGTTATCTGAAGAAATCACGATTTCGTTTTCTTCCAACAGAATAATTTCATTTGTGTTTGTAGGATTAAATTCAATGGCATCAATACTATTTGAAGATAGTGATGTCCAGGTAATGGGCACAATATTCCAACTGTCACCTCCATCTAATGAACGATATAAATTTTCTACATGGGTAGCAAAAAAACCACGCCCTGTTCCTAACAAAATGTCATCTGCGTTACTTGGGTTGAAAGCAATTGACCTATAAACGTTTCCGGGTATTTTTTGTTCCCATGTTTGGCCACCATCGGTAGAAAAAAACAAACCTCCAAACACACTACTTGGACCTATAGCACGCATCAAGAATAATTTGTCGCCGTTTGTTGGTGAAATAGCCACATTATTAAGATGTACATTATCATGATCAGTATTTAAATAGATAGATCCCCATCGTTTCCCTCCATCAAAGGTGTAAAATACTTCAGTGGTAAATTCTCCTGTATTAATAAAGGTCGTATGCATTATTGCGATATCGTTGTTAGAATCTAGAATGTCATATGATTGGATTATTATGTCCACCTCAGTTGAATTTGGTGTCGAATAGGTTCGCGTAATGGTTGCTGTATCAATGTCGTACAACGCAATAGCGTTGAAGACTGTGCCTTCCGCATGAATAATAAAACTTAGAGTAGATCCGTTATTCATAAGCTTAAGATCCTTTATTCTAGAATACGTATCATCAAAAGGTTGAGAATATAAAATTCCCCAGGTAGCACCGCCATCAGTAGATGTAACGATATGGTTGGTAACTGTACGAGCATAAATAATATCCTGCTGTGTTTCGCTATAGGTTACATCAAATAATTGTCCAAAGCTGGTGTTGCCTTCAAACTCTACTTGAGCAAAAACGTTTTGAAATACTAAGATGCAAAATAGAATCATTAATATAGTAGCTGTTCTTTTCATTTAATATGTATTATAGATTTATCGGCAAATTTAGATACAAATACCGTTTTCTAGTAAAAATAGGGTGGGACATTTCGTGACATTTCTCAATTATAAACGTGACACGTAGGCTAAATCCTTGATAAATAATCGTGAAGCATGATTCCAGATGGAAGCTCTAACTTATTAGAAATTCGTTCTTTTCGTTTTCTACATGATTGAGGTGTGATATTTAATAGCGATGCAATCTCTTTATTGCTTAAATTCATATACAAATATGTTATAAAACGGATGTCATTTGAAGTGAGTTTTGAATGTTTACTTTTAAGTCTGTCCAGAAAACCTTGGTTGATTTCTTCGAAGTGGGTAAAAAAACTATCCCATTGCGTGTCATTTTTAAGGTGCTTTTTAAGTTCCATAATTTGTTTTTTTAAGCTATGGTTGGTGGATATTTCAGTATGTAGCGATATCGATTGTATCACTTCTTCTATTAAGTCGTTTTTACTGGATAAGTACAGTGCTTTTGCAATGAGCTTTCTATTTTTTAATTCTAATTCGTTTTTAAGCCGTTCTTGCTCTAATAAAGCTAGTGCTTCTCGTTCTCGTAATTGTTTTTCTATTAGTAAATGGTCGCCTTTTTCTTTTACTAATTCCAATTCTACAATTTTTTTCCGCTGTTTGTGTTTTATTGAATTACTTCTAAATACCCAAAATATAAATACTATGCCTAAAAGAGCTATACTTATTATACTATAAAAAAAACGCCGCTCTTGTTTTAGCACTTCTTTGCTTTCAGAAAGTTCATGCTGGTAATTTTGAAATTGAAATTTTACCTTTTCATTTTCAAATAACTTACGGTTTCTTATTGTATTTAGGGAGTCTGTTGCAACAATTACAGAATCTTTATAAGCTATTGCCTTTTCAAAATCTCCTGTTTTTCCGTATAATTCTGAAAGATAATCGTAAATCTCGGTACGGTTTTCAAACCCTTCTTTAGCATTTTTGGCCTGTGTAGCGTAATATAAGGCCTTGTCTATTTTATTTCGGCCCTCGCTAATTTGGGCTAACACCAATAAAATGAATACTTTATTTTCAATTTGTGATATGTCTTTAAGGTCTGGCAACAAGCTTAATGCTATTTCTTCAGATTTAGTGTATTGTTTTTTTAAAAGAAACATTTCAGCCTGTGCCATTTTACCTACTAGCAATATATTGGGTATGTCTCTTAATAATGGCAAAGCTTCTTGTATATAAAAGTGAGCTGAATCTGCCTCTTTCCTTTTATTAGAGACTAATGCCAAGTTTACCCCATAATATCCTACTTTGTCATCATCTTTAATTTGCTTTGCCTTTTTATAAGCTTTTAAAAAGTACTTTTTTGCTTGAGATAGCTCTTGTTCATGAAGATAAAGAGCGCCCACGTTGTTCAGTACTGCCATTTCTTGACGAGAACCCAAATGTTCTATGGCTATTTCGTAGGCTTGTAAATAATATTGAAGGGCTTCACCGTAATCTGAAAGCATGTAATAGTTAGAGCCAATATTCAAAGTGGCTCTAAAAAATTGGTCATACAATTGATTTTTTTTAGCTGTATTTTGAGCTTCTGTGAGTAGTTCTAAAGATTGAGCATGTTGCGTTTGAAACATCAACTCAATTCCTTCTCCAATCAGGAAGTCTACTTGAATAGGTGTTTTAACTTGTGTAAAAACATTGATTGAAAACAACAGTATTATAGGCAACACCGGGATACGTGCTAATATTATCATTTAATGGAATTTTTTTTAAAGCTTAAAAACAGATAAAATTTCACAAATTTCTACTTTTGCGAAGTTAATAACTATAAATATATCCCGAAATTTAGATTGCCATTAACATTGTCAAGGTTTTTAAGAATGTACATAACATGTTTTGCGCATGGTAAGTCGAATTAGTGTTGGAGGGAATAAAAAAATAGTGATTTAAATTAATTTTAAAAGATGTTATACTCTTTTTTTATCTTTTGATAAACTCTAACCCTATTATGATTTCTTGTTTATGTTGAGTCGTTGAAACAACTAAATTAGAGTCACTGATCGATATTATTTTTTAAATATTAGCTTTATCTGTTACTTTAATACACTTTATTTCTTTTAAATATTCCCATTTCCCACTATTTGATGCATCCTTTCCATCCATTCCTTCTGCTCTCTTCTACCATCAGAATAATAAATAATCAAACTATTTTCTTTCATTTTAGGGGTAGACGGATTTTCTATCCAGACACCATTATTTATTCGATATGCCATTTTGCATAGCAAATAAGATCTATATCGTCTTGAGCATAATTTGAATAAATGTTATTTGATTGAATCAAGAATGATATTAGAGTTAATATAATTAGTGTTATCTTTTTAATAAGCTGGATTCAAGGTCTAATTGGACATGACTATTCTAATATAGAGTAATACTTAACTGCACATCCCAATTGGCGCGAATTTCAACTGGCTGTGCTTCGTAGAGGACAGGTTCGGGGTTTACCCTTTTCAGAAAGTTTCCTGTATCCCATTTCCCATTGGCGTTTTTATCATATACCAGTCTTATGAAGTAAGACCCCGGCGTAATCAATTTGAAATTAACCGTGGATTTTTCGGTTTCGTATACTGTAGATTCAACGTCCCCTTTCTCATTCACCAATTCAACAATAATGGGAAATTCTTCAATATTGGTGATGGTGAGATTGAGATTTCCAAAGTCTGCCAATGCCTTTGTGCTGTATCTATAGCTTAAGCTATCATTTTGAGTCTCAAAAAAATCAGTAATAGCGCCTGGTAACAGGTCTATTTTATAAGATTTTTTCTCTTCTTTTTCAAATTTGAAAGTCAGTTGGTTATACAACGTATCTAAAGTTAACTCGAAATCGATAGCTAAGGAGTCTTGATTGATGAAGCTAATGGAGTCTTTTTCGAAGCCAACTATCGGGGTGTTTGCTTTGAGTTTAAAATCGGCTAGCAATTTGTTCTTTTTAATAGTTACTTCTGAAATTTTTAAAGAGTCTTCTTCAATTTGCTTTGGCCTGAGTTCCAACGTATCTATACGGCCTTGATTCCTAAAGGTAAACAACAAGCTGTCCTTTTCCAGATAGGGTTTATACCAATAATGAACGGTATCGGTTTCTTTATCCCTAAAGTACATAGCCTTAAAATCTTCGGGCGCCTCAGAAATCAAATCGATCTTATAGTCTTCAAGAGTTCCCTTAAAACCAAATTCAAACTGTTGCTTGGAGACCTGCTTTGGTCTTACCGCTTCAAACTCTAGCTCTTCTTTAAAGACAAGAATATCGTAGAGTTGATCTGAAGGAATTTTAACGGTATCACTTACAAATCCTATTTTATCTTGAACAGGATCAAATTTATAGTTGTTATTCTTATCGGAGATCGCCACCATTTTATAATTCCCCGGCTTTATATTATCCACACTAAACAAGGAGGTCGAATCTCTAACAAAAGAAATATATCTCGGTTTGCCTTCATAAACAAGAGAATCCGTATAGTTCGAATCTAAAGCATAAAGCATTACAGAAATATTTTCATCAGATATTCTGCTGAAAGCATCAAACACATTGCCCTCTACTTGAAGCGAGTCCACATAGTTACCTGTGGAAAACACATATTTAAAATAAGGGAGTTTATTGCCTTCGTTATTATCTTCTATGCTTTTTCCAAAATTGACAGTGTAGGTGGTGTTTTCTTCTAGCGAATCTCTAGAAATATCCAGCCTTACATTTCTACTGGCCTGTCCCATAGGAAAGATCCTAGGACGGGGTTCTATAGGAGGTGAAAAGAAAATTTTCTGACTAGCATCTTCCAATTTCACAAATTCATCGAAGTTGATAATAACCTGATTTTTTTTATAATTGGTCGTATAATTTTCTGGGATAGAATTCACAAATTTTGGGGGATCTAGGTCTCTGGGTCCACCATCTGGTCGTCCTCTTTGGGCACAAGAGGAAAAAATAGAAACTAATACAATACACACTGTTAGTCGTGAAAAGTGAACTCTCATTTTTGGGAATTATTTTATACAAAGAAACAATAAAATATAGATTTTATTATTTAGTAATGGCCATCGTTGCAATGTTTAGTTTTATACGCTCAGCCTCATTCAAAGCTAAATAGCAGGCTTCTAAGGTGGCTCCAGTAGTTACCAAATCATCCACAAGTAGTATATGTTGACCGGAGAGCTCTTGCAGATGTTCTGCATAGAAATTATTGCCGATAACGTCAGACCTCGCCGTTCGGCTTTTGAATACCTGAGTTTTGGAATTGGATCGTCTTTTTAAGATGGTATTTATATACTTCGCCGAAAGCTTTTCAGCAATAGCTTTTCCAAAACCTTCTACTTGGTTATAGCCTCTTTCTCTCATCCGCTGTCTATGAAGAGGAACTGGAATAACGACATCAATACTCCTTTTCCAACCTGCTTCAAACAAAATTTCTCCTAACCAACTGCCTAAGTAAAAACTCAGTTCTTTATTGCCCCTGTATTTTAAATCATGAATTAAAGCTTGGATAGGTCCCTTTTTTTCAAAATAGAACAGACTTGCAGCTCGTTCGAGTTGAACCCTGCCGTAAAGGATCTTATGCAAATCGTGATGGCCATCAAAAAAGTTGGCGTAAAGCGGTAGTTCATGCCTACAAAATGTACATATAAATGCTTCTTCTTTCAGTAAGACTTGATCACAGCAAGCACAGAGTTTGGGAAATAATAAGTTTTTAAAGTCCTTAAACATCTGTAGATAAATTAATTTATTAAAGTTAAAGAAAAAATCATTTCAGAATAAAAATAGAAGAAGGGAGAACCTCAACATATAAAGTGTCAATAATTTACAGTCGAAAACGCATTATCAAGAAGCGTTTTTTTACTTTTGTGGTATGGCAAAAGAGCAAGATAAATTCAAACACGTAATATCCCATGCTAAGGAGTATGGATATATATTTTCCTCCAGTGAAATCTATGATGGCTTAAGTGCTGTTTATGATTATGGACAAAATGGAGTTGAACTCAAAAACAACATTAAAGCTTATTGGTGGAAAAGTATGGTCCACCTTCATGAAGAGGTAGTCGGCTTAGATGCTGCAATCCTCATGCACCCCAACACATGGAAAGCGTCTGGTCACGTAGATGCTTTTAATGATCCTATGATCGATAATAAAGATTCTAAAAAAAGATACAGGGCAGATGTTTTGGTCGAAGACTATGTCGAAAAGATAGAACAAAAGGCACAAAAGGAAATTGCAAAAGCCAAAAAGCGTTTTGGAGATGCTTTCGATGAAGCTGAATTTGTAAATACTCATCCTAGAGTTGTAAAGTACAGATCTCAATCCAAAGAAATCTTAACGCGATTAGCGACTTCATTAACCAATGAAGATTTAGAAGATGTCAAAGCCCTTATCGAAGAGCTGGAAATTGCCTGCCCGGTGAGCGGATCAAGAGACTGGACCAAAGTGAGGCAATTCAACTTGATGTTTGGCACCAAGTTGGGCGCTTCTGCAGAATCGGCAACCGATCTCTATTTAAGGCCAGAGACTGCCCAAGGAATTTTTGTGAATTTTGCCAATGTCCAAAAATCGGGGAGGCTAAAAATCCCTTTTGGGATTGCCCAAATTGGAAAAGCCTTTAGAAATGAGATCGTCGCTAGACAGTTTATATTTCGCCAACGGGAATTTGAACAAATGGAAATGCAATATTTTGTTCGCCCGGGAGAAGAACTCAAATGGTTTGAACACTGGAAAGTGTTAAGAACAAAATGGCACCAATCTTTAAATCTCGGTGAAGAGAATTACAGGTTCCATGATCACGAAAAGATGGCGCATTATGCCAATGCTGCTACCGATATTGAATTCAATTTCCCTTTTGGCTTTAAGGAATTGGAAGGGATCCACTCAAGAACAGATTTTGACCTTAAAGCGCATGAAAATCTTTCTGGAAAAAAACTTCAATTTTATGACCCAGAGCTTGGTGAAAATTATGTGCCTTATGTCATTGAAACCTCAATAGGTTTAGATAGAATGTTTCTAGCTGTTTTTTCGAGTGCTTTACAGGAGGAAACTCTTAAGGACGGTAGTTCAAGAACCGTATTAAAGCTCCCTTCTATACTTGCCCCCGTAAAAGCGGCTGTGTTTCCACTATTGAAGAAAGATGGCTTACCAGAAATTGCAAAAGAACTTCTTAAAGAGTTGCAATGGGATTTCAATGTTGTTTATGATGAAAAGGATGCTGTAGGGAGACGTTACAGGAGACAAGATGCAGCAGGAACTCCGTTTTGTATCACTGTAGATCATGAGACCAAAGAAGATCATTGTGTGACTATTCGCCATCGAGATACGATGGAGCAACAGCGTGTTCCTATGTCTGAAGTAAAAGCTATTATACAAAAAGAAATCGATTTTAAGACGTGGCTAGAGTCTTAAATTTTTGAGTTAAATCATTTATTAACCGGTTATTAACAGGGATAACTCTAGGTTCTCCTTAAATTTAAAACTAATATTAATAAAACATTAATAAAATGGGAAATAAGACAGGAAATACAATTTTAGCACTAATAACCGGTACAGCTCTCGGAGTAGGTTTAGGATTATTGTATGCACCACAAAGTGGAAAAAAAACTAGAAAACAATTGAAAGATGAAGCAGATCATCTACAAGAAAACTTAAATAAGAAGTATAAGGAAACATCTTCTCATCTGTCTGCTTTTTCTGAAGAAGCAAAAAAAAGCATCGAGGAAAAGTTAGATAAAACTTTTTCTAATGCTAGTACTAAAGCTGATGGAATGCTAAGCAAACTTGAAAGTGAATTGGACCAATTGAAAAAGAAAAATTCTAATCTTCAAAAAGAATTGAAGAATAAATAATCCTTAAAATTTCTTTATGGAGAATCATTTAGGTGATCACTTTGATAACTTATCTCAAGATACCAAGGATGTCATAAAAAATTCCATTGAATTTTACAGGCTTGATCTCTTTAAGAAATCCGCCTTAAGTATAGTCAGTGGAGGACGTTTTGTACTTAAAGTAGGAATCTTAATTTTAGTACTCTTTTTTGTGTCTTTGGGTTTTGCCTTTTTGATAGGTGATAAATTGGGATCGGTGTCTTATGGTTTTTTTATAGTTGGAGGTTTCTATGGTATAATACTTATTATCGTAAGTATCTTCGGAAAAAAATTATTGGAAAAACCAGTGTTTTCTTTCTTAAATAGCCTTTTAAGCTCAGGTACTGATTTAGACGAGGAGTTAAAAAAAGAATTTGAAGAAACTGAAACTTCAGACTGATGAAGAAATACAATTCATTTAAGGAAATCGATAAGGATCTAAAGATTCTTAAACTCAAAACTCAAATTAGTAAGCAAAAAGCTAATATTGATTTAGTGTATATCAGGCGTGCTTTTTCGTTTACAAATATTATAGCTGAGTTTATTTCTTATTTTGGCCAGAAAGCTGTTTATGCTAAAATAGGAACTCAAATATTGAGAAAGTTTGGACTATGAGTTTTATACTTATTTAGCATTCAAATGTCGGATAAAATCCGTTTCTTTTTCACTTACAAATCGTGATAAAATAGAACCAAAACTATTATTATGCATATATTTCTAATCAGCTAAGTAAAAAATCTATGCTGAGCTACGTTGTAGTATAATTTTTAATGCATCATTTAAAAACTAAATTGGTATGAATAGTTTTAGACATTAAAAAAGGCTTGTGAAAATTTCACAAGCCTTTTTTAATGTATGTCTACCTAACTTTTATATTTAATCCGATTTTCCTTGAATCGCTTTGCGATCATTTTGCTTTTTCATCTCATCACCAATCTGACTAGCGGCGGTAAAAGAAGCAATCATGTCGTTTAGCATATTGCTTCCCGCTTCAGGAGAATTTGGCATAAGAATAAGGTTGGAGTTGGTTTGGCTTCCTATAGATTGAAGGGTGTCATAATGTTGAGTCACCACAATTAAAGCTGAAGCTTCCTGAGAGTTAATTCCTACTTTGTTAAGCACCTCAACACTTTCCTCGAGACCTCTAGCTATTTCTCTACGTTGATCTGCAATCCCTTGCCCTTGGAGTCGTTTGCTTTCTGCTTCGGCTCTGGCTACAGCAACGATTTTAATTCGCTCTGTTTCACCTTCAAACTCAGCTGCTATTTTTTCTCGTTCTGAGGCATTAATTCGGTTCATAGATTCCTTTACCTTATCATCGGGATCAATGTCTGTAACAAGCGTTCTTATGATGTCATAACCATAATCTAGCATAGCATCGTTAAGTTCTGACTTTACAGCATTTGCAACATCGTCTTTACGGACAAAAACATCGTCCAATTTCATTTTTGGCACTTCCGCTCGAACCACGTCAAAAACATAAGATGTAATTTGAGCACTTGGGCTCTCTAGTTTATAAAAGGCATCGTAGATTTTAGATCGAGTCACTTGGTACTGAACCGACACTTTAAGATTAACAAACACATCATCTTTGGTTTTAGTCTCTATATTGACATCCAGTTGCTGAATTTTAAGATTGATTTTCCCTGCAATACGGTCCACTAATGGAACTTTAAAATGCAGTCCTGAATTCCTTATACTCAAAAATTTCCCGAAGCGTTCCACCAAAGCTGCTGTTTGTTGCTTCACTGTAAAAATTCCACTGACAATGATAAAAAAAACAATTACCACTATAAAAATACCTACAAATGTTTCCATAATAATTAGTTATAAATTTTTATATAAAAATAAACCTTTTTCGACTGTATTGCACTGAATAACTAAAAGATTAAGCCAATTTCTCAATGGCATAATTCAGTCTAGTTATGCTGTCCTCTTTACCGATAGAAGCAGCGATATGAAAAACATCAGGTCCACTCATAGCGCCTACCAAAGCAAGCCTTAAGGGTTGCATGATTTTACCAAAACTTAGACCTTGGGTGTTGATCCATTCTTTGACTTCACTCTGAACATGGATTTGAGAAAAATCTTCAATACTTTCCAGCTTTCCGATTAAAGCTCGCATCCATTCTTGTGAATCATTTTTCCAGGCTTTTTTAGCCGATTTCGAATCAAATTCTTTGGGCGATTCAAAGTAAAAAGAAGACAACTCCCAAAATTCTGATACAAACGCAGCTCTTTCCCGTATTTTTTCAACGACTTCCTCCACGTAAGCTTGTTGAACATCTACTCCCTTGTCCTTCAGGATTATTGAAAACTCCTGAACCAATTTGGAGACAGCCATTTCTTGCATATAGTGATGCTGAAACCATTCTGTTTTTTCAGGATCAAACTTAGCTCCAGATTTATGAACCCTTTCCAGTTCAAAAGATTCTGTAAGCTCTTTGATAGAAAAAAATTCTTTTTCGGTTCCATCATTCCAACCTAGTAAGGCCAACATATTAACTAAGGTTTCTGGAAAAAATCCTTCATCGCGATATCCCGAAGAAATAGCTTCTGTTTTAGGATCTTTCCATTCTAAAGGAAATACAGGAAACCCAAGTTGATCTCCATCTCGTTTACTCAATTTTCCTTTTCCACTTGGCTTCAAAATAAGAGGTAAGTGAGCAAATTTTGGAGTCTCCCAACCAAAAGCTTCGTATAAAGAAATGTGAAGGGGTAGTGAAGGTAACCATTCCTCTCCGCGAATTACATGTGTAATTCTCATGAGATGGTCATCGACAATATTTGCTAAGTGATAGGTGGGCAAGCCGTCGCTTTTAAAGAGAACCTTATCATCTAGGACTTCAGAATCCACTTCTATAAACCCTCTAATTTCGTCATGAATAGAGAGTGTTACAGACGATTTTGTCTTAAAACGAATAACATAGTCTTCCTTGTTATCTAATTTAGTCTGCAGCTCTTCCGCAGAAAGAGTTAAGGAATTATTGAGTTGATTCCTGTTTTTTGGTCCGTAACTGAATTTCGTGTGGTCTTGCTCTGCTTCTTTACGCTTTACCTCCAAGTCTTCAGGGGTGTCAAAGGCGTAATAAGCATTATTGCTTTGGATCAATTTATCTACATGCTCCACGTAGATTTCCTTGCGATCACTTTGCTTATAAGGCCCACAATTTCCTGGCTTTCCTGGACCTTCATCGTATGGAATTCCACACCATTCCAAAGTTTCTTTAATATACTGCTCTGCACCCTCTACAAATCGGTTTTGGTCGGTGTCTTCAATTCTTAGTAGAAAATCACCTTGGTGTTTTTTGGCAAACAAGTAGTTATACAAAGCAGTTCTTACGCCTCCAATATGAAGTGGCCCTGTTGGACTTGGGGCAAATCTCACTCTTACTTTCGTATCCATCTTCTGTTTTTTTACAAATATAAAATATATTGATGTTTACAGATAGGAAATAATGGTTTATGAAGCTCACGAGATTAAGAAGTACTTGGTGTATTAAAAAAAGGTGACTGTAACTTACAAAAAGGCGTTATAAAAGTATACCCAAAGGGGCTAGTTTAGTTGGAGATTGTACCGGTTGCTTTACGAGCGAATACACAAAAGAATAAAAAAGACTCCACTACAAACAAGCATATAATTTTTTGCTTATTCTCGCCTTCTTAAGAATCCCAGAGCGTCGGGACTCGTGGATTTTCTACCTGCAGGCAGGTTTGTATTTGTTTACTAAATTCGGTGCTTAATCACGCAACAAAACATATTCCTAAGTTTGTACGTCACCTAATTTGACCTCTATATTTAATGAGATAGCTTTCAATAAATTATCTAGCAAATTCAAGCGGTTTGATTTCAGAATCGAACCCATTTCATGTTTTCACTCCAATGCCGCAAGTCGGTTCATACTTCTTGATTTGTTTAGATGAATTGATTAGCAGTGAGACAGAAATACTGACATTGGAAATATATTGGTTAGAACTACCTAAAGACTTGGCAGAATACTATAATGGATATGAGCCGGATTTTTCGTTCAACAATCTTTCCCATCAAGTAAATTTCTCAATTGGCTTAAACGATAATTATTACTTGATAAATCGCCATACTTTAAGCTTGTTTAATGAAAACAAATCTACAGGTTGCATTTTGCAGTTAAGTAAATTCTACTTGAACATAAAAGGTGTATTATCTTCCAACCATTTTTTGTACATTAATAAAAATAAAGATAGTTCTGAAAGATTTAAAGATCGAATAAAAATGGAACTAATAAGTCCTGATATAGCTTTTGGTCATCACTTGTTTTCCCAATTATACTCCAGCATAGCTATGAAAAATACTCGTTTGCTTAGTCAAAAATATAATTTACCTAATCCCCCTTTTTCACCAGTAGCGAAAAAGATAATAATGTATGATAGTTTAAAATGAACGGTTAAGGCTGAAAAGTCAACACGCAAACAACACCTTTAGTTTTTGCCGACACGCAAAGCCTCCCCCAAAAAAACAAAATGAAAAAAGATTTTAATATTCTACTTATTTCAATCATGACTTTCGGACTATCTATCAGCTGTAATAAAGATGATGATAATAAAGAAGAATGTATTACAAACAATACTGAATATATTACCTCTGTAGATTCACCAGAAACCGGAACCGTTCATCAAGTTATTAATATTGAAGTGAAATTTCGAGTCAGTAATGGTTGTGGAGGTTTAGGAAAATTTATTGAAACGAATAATGGAAATACACGAACTATTGAAGTTGAAGCAAAATATGAAGGATGTATTTGTACTCAAGACGCACCTCTAAGAATGGTGAATTATGAGTTTATTCGAACCAATACTGGAAATTATGAACTGAAATTTAAATCAAGTCCGAGTGAATTTATTACTGCTAATTTGTCAATAAACTAAAGAAAAAGCCAGAAGCCAATAAAGAACTGAGATAAAAAACAACTCTTTTCCTTATTGATTTTTAGACACTAGTAGTCTAGGCTCAGAGATTCATAAAACTGATTATTTGAGCTTTTTTGTTGTGTTTTTTTTTTACAAAACCTATCGGCTAAGAAAATCTATACTTCAAAAATTAAGACTTATCTTCTATAAATTAAACTTCCCTTCCTAGCACGTGTCTTGATATTCAGTTAAATAATAACAACTCTTTAGTAATAAGTCGGTTAATTAATACCTTTGCAGCGAATATTGGATTAGAAGCAGGATATGCAGAATTATGACATCATAGAAAAAAAGTTAGAACGGTTTATAAAAAAGTTCTATAGCAATCTTTTAATAAAAGGCGCCTTGCTTTTTGTAGGGATCAGTCTTTTGTTGTTTATTTTTATATCAGCCTTGGAGTACTTCTTATGGTTTAGCTCTGGCCTTAGAACTTTTTTGTTTTGGACCGTCCTCGCCATAGAACTACTGTTGCTTTTCAAATTGATTTTAGTTCCCGCGGGTCAGCTTTTCAAAATCTCCAAGGGGATCAACTATTCAGAAGCTTCAGATTACATCGGTACTCATTTTCCTGAAGTCAGTGATAAGCTAAAAAATATCTTACAACTTAAAGCCCAAGGCGCCCAAGGCGAGCTTTTACTCGCCAGTATTGAACAGAAATCCAAAGACTTAAAATCTGTGCCTTTTCAGGTTGCTATTGATTTTACGCAAAACCTAAAATATTTGCGGCTTTTGGCCATTCCTGTTCTTATCCTCTTAGCGATATGGATCTCTGGCTTAGGGGATTCTTTTTCGTCTAGCTACAAGCGCCTCGTCAATTACGAAACCGCTTATGAACCACCAGCTCCGTTTCAGTTTACTATTCTCAATCCTTCGCTTCAGGTCGCTAAGGGAAAATCGTTTCGACTCAACGTGAAAACATTAGGGGATATAAAACCTGAAGACGTGCAGATAGAAATAGAAGGGGAAGCCTATAACCTTATAGAAGAAAATGGTGTTTTTTATTATACCTTCAACTCTGTAGAGGATTCTAAGCGTTTTCAACTCAAAGCCAATACCGTTGTTTCTAAGGTTTATGAATTATCGGCTATAGATATCCCTATTATGAAGGATATGAAAATGAGGCTAAATTTCCCTGCTTACACCGATCAAGCTTCCAAGACAATCTCTGGAACTGGAAATGCCTCTGTACCAGAAGGGACCGAAATTGAATGGATTATTTCAACGGAGACCACCGATCAAGTGGTATTTAATTCAAAAGAAAAACAGATCGAATTTGAGTCTTCCAATTCAGAATTCAATTTGACACAAATTCAGAAGACATCAGTAGACTATTCTATATCTACTTCCAATTCTAATTTTAAAAACTACGATGTTCTCAATTACAGCATAGAAGTCGTCAAGGATGAGTTCCCAAAGATAGTTTTACAGGAAAAAAAGGACCGCTTACTTCTAGAACAGTCTTATTTCTTCGGTAAGATTACCGACGATTATAGGTTAACTGAATTACAATTGGTCTATTACTCTTCTGATAATAAAGACATTACGACCAAAAAAGAAATAGAAATTTCTAAAAGTAATTATGCTGAATTTTCTTATGCATTTCCAAATGAAGACCTAGATCTGATGTCGGGGACCGACTATTCATACTATTTCGAAGTTTACGATAATGATGAAGTGAATGGTAGAAAATCGTCCAAGTCTAAAGTGTTTTCTTACCGCCAAAAGACAGAGCTTGAAGAATCTACTGAAAATCTAAAGCGACAAAACACGGCTGTTGAAAAGTTATCTGAGGAATTGAAACAGCAAAAAGAAAGCAACGCAACTCTCCGTGAGCTCCAAAATAAACAGAGAAAAGAAAAGAATCTGGATTATACAGAAAAGCAAAAGCTAGACAATTTCATAAAGCGACAAAAGCAGCGGATGGAAATGATGAAGAATTATAGCGAACGCTTAAAGGAAGATTTTAAAAAATTGAATCCTGAAGAACAAGATAAAGCAAAAGAAAACCTAGAAAACCGACTAGAGAAAAACCAAAAACAAATTGAAAAAAACCAAGAGCTCTTAAAGGAGTTGGATGAGTTGCGAGATAAAATCGATAGAGAAGAACTCAATCAAAAGCTGGAAAATTTCGACAAGGAATCTAAAAAGCAAGAGAAAAATTTGGAGCAACTTCTGGAATTGACCAAGCGATTTTATGTTGAAAAGAAAACTGAAAAGCTAGCAGAAGAACTTAAAAATTTGGCCAGGGAACAAGAAGACCTCTCTGAAGCAGAAGAAAACTCCTCTGAGAAACAGGAGAAACTCAATGAAAAATTTGATAAACTGAAAGAGGATTTAAAAGAATTGGAAGAGAAAAACGAAGACCTAAAAGCCCCTATGGACATAGGAAGTGATAAAGCTCTAGAGGAAGAAATTGACCAAGACCAAGAGGAGGCTAAAGAAGAGCTAGAAAGTAGCGAAGAAAATAGTGAGGACTCCAAAGAAAGCGCTTCACAGAAAGAGAAGGCCCAAGAAAAGCAGAAAAAAGCCTCTGAGAAAATGAAGTCTCTATCCGATAAAATGCAACAATCTATGATGTCCTCGAATATGGAGCAAGCTGCTGAGGATGCAGATATGTTGAGACAGATTTTAAATAATTTGATCCTTTTTTCTCAAGAACAAGAAGGACTTATGGAAAGCTTTAAAAGCATGTCTAATTCCAACCCTGCTTATGCCTCCAAGCTTAAACGACAAGCAGAACTCAGAGAAAACTTCAAGCATGCAGATGATAGCTTATATGCCTTAGCGATGCGAACGCCAATGATTACTGAAGAGGTGAATAACAAAATATCTGATATCAATTTCAATATTGAAAAGTCTTTAGAACGCTTAGCAGAAAATGAAGTAAGAATGGGAACCAGTAGTCAGCAATATACCATGATGTTTGCAAATGAATTGTCGAGCATGCTAGACGTCGCTTTGGATCAAATGAAAAACCAGATGAAAGGGTCAGGATCTGGAAAACCAAAACCAAGTGGTGGCCAGCCGGGGGAACAATTGTCTGATATTATCAAGTCTCATGAGGAGCTTCAAAAACAAATGCAAAAAGGCAAATCTAAAGGTCAGGGAGAATCTTCAAAACCTGAAAAGGGAGGAGAGAAAGAAGGTGAAAAAGGGAAGAGTGGAGAAGACTCAGAAGGTGGTGAAAAAGGAGACGGCGGGAAAGGAGAGGAGGGAAATAATGAAGATGGAGAAGGAAGCGGTAAAAAGAAAGGATCTCAACAAGGAAATGAACAGATGAGCGGAGAAGTATATCAGATTTATAAACAACAGCAAGACTTAAGAAATCAGCTGGAGAATGAAATTAAACGTTTAGGTTTAGACGGAAATACCAATGAGCTTACAAAAAGTCTAGATCGTTTGGAACAAGAGCTTTTGATGAAGGGATTTAGCAATGATTTATTACAGCAAATGGACGCTGTAAAACACCAACTCCTAAAATTGAAGAAAGCGGCAAACCAACAAGGTCAAGATGAAGATCGCCAAGCTAAGACCAACAAAAAAGAATTTAATTCGAACTCTGAACCTTGGGTTGAGAAAGCTAAAGAATATTTTAATACAACCGAGATTTTAAATAGACAACAATTACCTTTGCAACCTCAATATAAAAAGCTGATTAATATTTATTTTGATGGCAGATCTAATTAATTTTTATAGCACAACAGATTTCGATATCTCTAATCAAAAAGAGTATCGGTTATGGTTGTTATCGGTTATCGAAAGTGAGCAAAAAACCCTAGGAGAATTAACCTATGTTTTTTGTTCTGACGAGTATCTGTTGGATATCAATCAAACTTATCTCCAACACGATACATTGACGGATATTATCACATTCGATTATACTGACGGGGATTCTATCTCAACAGAAATTTATATCAGCATCGATAGAGTTAAAGAAAATGCTAAGGAATTTGGTGTGGACTTTGAAAAGGAACTTAAGAGAGTCATGGCTCATGGTGTTTTACACTGTTGCGGTTATAAGGATTTAACCGAGGAAGAAAAGGATCTCATGAGAGCTAAAGAGAATTTAAAAATAGAATTGTTCCACGTGGAACAAAAATAGAAGTTATGTTTAAAGATACGTATGATGTTATAGTAGTTGGAGCTGGTCACGCAGGAAGTGAAGCAGCAGCAGCAGCAGCAAATATGGGAAGTAGCACCTTGCTCGTGACCATGAATTTGCAGAACATAGCCCAGATGTCTTGTAATCCAGCTATGGGAGGAATTGCTAAAGGGCAAATCCTAAGGGAAATTGATGCCATAGGTGGGTATAGCGGAATTGTTTCAGACACAAGTGCTATTCAATTTAAAATGTTGAATAAATCTAAAGGACCTGCGATGTGGAGTCCAAGAGTTCAAAGTGACCGCATGCTGTTTTCACAACACTGGAGAGAGAAACTGGAGCAGACTCAAAACTTGGATTTTTATCAAGAAATGGTTTCAGGACTTATAGTTGAGAAACACAAGGTAGTTGGTGTAAGGACATCACTGGGATTAGAAATCAAAGCTAAAACGGTTATATTAACCAATGGTACATTCTTAAATGGTTTAATTCATATCGGTAATAAAAACTTTGGTGGTGGTCGAGCAGGAGAAAGAGCTTCCACAGGAATGACCGCTGAACTTATTGAATTGGGTTTTGAAGCTGGACGAATGAAAACAGGAACTCCTCCAAGAGTAGATGGAAGATCCCTAGACTTTTCTAAAATGGAAGAACAACCAGGAGACGATAAACCTTGGAAGTTTTCTTATTCGAACGAAACAAAGCCACTAGAAGAGCAAAGAAGCTGCTGGATGACTTATACCTCTCCAGAAGTACACAATATATTAAAAGAGGGTTTTGATAGATCTCCTATGTTTAACGGGGCTATACAAAGTACAGGTCCACGGTACTGCCCAAGTATTGAGGATAAAATACACAAGTTTGCAGATAAAGAAAGACATCAAATGTTTGTGGAACCTGAAGGATGGAATACCATTGAATATTATGTCAATGGGTTTTCTACCTCATTGCCAGAGGACATACAGTATAAGGCCTTAAAACTAGTGGCAGGATTTGAGAACGTAAAATTCTTTAGACCAGGCTATGCGATAGAATATGATTATTTCCCACCCACACAATTAAGACATACCTTAGAAACAAAGCTTGTGGAAGGTTTATATTTTGCAGGACAAATCAATGGAACAACCGGTTACGAAGAGGCAGCCTCTCAGGGTTTAATGGCTGGTATGAATGCAGCACTTAAAGTACAGGGGAAGGAGGATTTCATCCTCACAAGAAGTGAAGCTTATATCGGTGTATTGATTGATGATCTCATTACTAAAGGAACAGAAGAACCTTATAGAATGTTCACATCAAGAGCAGAATACAGAACGTTATTACGTCAAGATAATGCTGACTTTAGGTTAACTGCCAAATCTTTTGGAGTAGGTTTAGCGTCTTCAGAACGAATGAAAGTGATGGAGGAAAAGAAGAAAAAATCTGAAACTTTTGTAGAATTTTTCAAAAATCAGAGTGTCACTACAGATGAAATTAATCCTATTCTAGAGAGTAAAAAATCCTCCAAGGTGGATCAGCAAGGAAAACTTTTTAAAATATTAGCCAGACCGAATATCGTGATGGAAGATATGCGTAAATTAGAAAGTGTCAAGAAACATATTGCAGAAAACAACATAGGCAATGAAGTGCTTGAACAAGTAGAGGTGCAAGTAAAGTATGCTGGTTATATAGAAAAAGAAAAACTGAATGCTGATAAATTGAACAGACTTGAAAATGTAAAAATCCCTGAGCATTTCAATTATAATAGATTAAAATCTATGTCCCTTGAAGCTAGAGAAAAACTGACTAAAATTAAGCCAAGGACGATCTCTCAGGCTTCACGGGTTAGCGGTGTAAACCCAAGTGATGTTTCTGTCCTTTTAGTTCACATGGGAAGATAATGTTCCACGTGGAACAATGGGCATGGATATAACGGGAATGATCATAAAAGATGAAGCTTTTACTAAGGAAAGTTTTAAACTCAAAAGAGATAAATTAGGAATTTTAGCAACTACGCCTAAGCCTAAAGACTTAACTAAGTACTACGAGTTTAAAGACTATATTTCTCATAAGGAAAGTAGTAATTCTTTAATGGATATAGGTTATGATCTGGTGAAGTCTTTGATGTTCAAAACGAAACTCAAGATCTTAAAGCGTAACCAACCATATATAAAATCAGTGTTAGATTATGGATGTGGTAC
This sequence comes from Psychroflexus sp. MES1-P1E, assembly GCF_002836055.1. Lineage (GTDB taxonomy): Bacteria > Bacteroidota > Bacteroidia > Flavobacteriales > Flavobacteriaceae > Psychroflexus. The sequence goes on along the minus strand of NZ_PJBS01000147.1, from coordinate 9,700 downwards.
AGGTGAATTTGTGTCTTATCTATCAAAAAAGGGGATTATAAGTAGTGGTGTCGAACCCACAAAAAAAGCCTTTGACCAAGCAGAAAAAGCTGAAGTAAAAATCTACAAAGACTTAAATAAGGTTGAGGGGACTTTTGATGCCATTACTTTATTTCATGTTTTGGAACATGTTGAAGATTATATTAAAGTACTTGAAGACTTAAAGGCAAAATTAAATCCCGAAGGACTATTGGTTATTGCAGTGCCCAATTATAAATCTTACGACGCTTCTTATTATACAGAAAAATGGGCCGCTTGGGATGTACCTAGACATTTATGGCATTTTAAAAAACAAGACCTCTCAACAATTGCACACTTACTTAATTTAGAAATAGTACAAATAAAACCGATGTTTTTTGATGCCTATTATATCTCGATGATTTCCGAATCCTATAAAGGAAACCATAAGCTGAAAGGCTTGTATAGAGGATGGAAATCAAATCAACAAGCAAAAAAATCTGGAGAATATTCTTCAAATATTTTCGTAATGAAGACCTCTAAATAATTTGACCCGTAAAATACAACTTGCTTATTTTAATTCGGAAATATTAAATAAGAATGTAAGAAAGTTACTTTGTGTGTAAAAAATAATTGATGTTTAGTGTTTCAAATTATGAGTATGAGTTGATTGCAAAGGCTAATGTCAAATAAAAATACAGATTACAATAAACTGTTTTGTAAGAACAATTAGGAATAAAACATCTAGAATTGTAGACTTATATACTAACGATGAATACTCTAAAGTGTATACGAAAGATGATTTTAATTTAACTAAGTATCAAGCATAAAAAAAGTAATTTTTGAAGGGTTTAATAATGGAGGCAAGTTATGATTGATACTACACGTATATATGTAAACATGTAGTCGAATATTGAAGGTATCAACAGTCCAAGAAGTTCCAACACAACCAAGAACACATCAAGTTAAAAAAGTTGGTTTATAACTTGATGATGATGAATTCGTGATTGTAGAGGCAAAAGAAGTGCTATAAATTAATTAATGATCTACCAATATTAGCTTGGGAACTTGTAACTTTGAACGATTATTCTTATTAGTTAGTAGTAACTCCATGTGTGAATAATCTTTCGAAATGTCCGACAGATACTAAATTTTATCAATATAAAGCAGAAGTTGAAAAATTTTGGTATTAACGATGGTCATTTGATTCACCCTGCAGATGCTTTGAAAGGTGGGTTTACATCATGTACTTCTTATGTTGTTTTAGAACTTGATTTCTTCAGAACAGCATTCACCGTTGAAGGAAAAAGAAATCTTACACTATAAAGCAATGTGAAAGAAGCTGTTTCTGTATATCCTAATCCAGCAGTAAATGCTATTAATCTTCATATGCCTTCTGTTTTGACGGTGAGTTAGAATGCTAACTAAAATATGTAAGGTCAAAGTATTATACCAAATTAAATTTATAATGTCGTATAAATAAATTGAATTATTTTTTGATTGATTGAAGTTAAAAATAATTAGCATAGCCTTAGTTACGGTAATTATTTTTGATAAAAAGCAGGCGAAAAAGAAATGATTTATTGCGACATTATAGGTTTAAATTGGTATTAATGTATCAAATTTATCTCAAGGTGTTCACCTGTTGAATCAAGAAACGGCTATCCTTAACTGGATAGTCGTTTTTGTTTTTTTAAAGGCATATTAATGTGATATTGTAAAAGATCGGGATCATTGTATGTAATAAAAGATAATAGCTCTTAGGAGTCATGCTAGACCTTAATTTAAAATAAATCTTTCTTATAAATATTTAATTTGGATAATAATTTCTTATTGTAAATTTTGGAAAAGGCTCATTTACTTTTTTACATTTGTCAAAATTTAAAACCTTATGAAAAAAATACTATTTAGCTTAACACTAGTTGCATCCCTAATGTCTTGTCAAGGAGAGAAAACGGCTTACGTCGATAACACGGTCTTGATACAAGAGTACAGTAAGATGAAAACTACTGAAGCAAAATTTGAGAAAAGGAGTCAAGCCTTATCAAACGAACTAGATTCTATTGCAGCAATATTTCAGCAGGAAGTTCAAGAGTTCCAAAGTAATATGAAAAGCATGTCTGCTCAAGGAAGAGAAAGACGACAAGGTGAGTTAGTTCAAAAGCAACAAATGCTTCAACAAAGACAACAGCAAAAAGGGCAGGTACTGAGAAAAGAAAGTGATCAAGCCATTGACTCTTTAATTGCTGAAGTCAAAAAGCACGTAAGTAATTATGGAAAAGAAAAAGGGTATGCTTATATCTTCGGTTCTAATGAATCGGCAAACATTATGTATGCAAAAGAAGGCTTGGATATTACAGAGGATGTCTTATTAGTAATTAATGGTCAAGAAAAAGAAAGTGACTCTAAAGAAAAAGAATCTGTGGAAACAGAAAGTACAGAGGAATAATACCAAATTAAATTTATAATGTCGTATGAATAAATTGAAATATACTTCGTCGTAACTCAGCACAGGTTTATTGATTGATTGAAGTTAAAATAATTAGCATAACTTTAGTTACAGTAATTATTTTTGATGAAAAGCAGGCGAAGAGAAACCGATTTATTACAATACCATAGGTTTAAATTGAAACAGAACTTAGACCTTATTTAAGTAACTATAAAGCCAACTAGTCAGTTGGCTTTATTTTTTGTGCAACAAACGAGTCAGTTGAAAGGAAAGATCAGAGAAGATCACCTTTCCGTTCCCATTTCTTTCCACATGGAAAATAGCATCTTCCAATACTTTGAAAATATCGGGAATATTGGTCCCAGAGATAAATTCCGAAAACTTATTAAATTTAAAATTGGTATTATAAGGTGATAAGTAGACCAAAGAATCTACCTTATAATTGCTAAGCAAAGCTTGACGAAAGAACTGTATGCAATAATTTAAAAATCGCTTTTGAGTCTCACGGGTCTCTTTAGACAATTGGTCTGACCAATCTAATAAATCGGTAAGCACATGCTTATTTCCTTTAGCTCTAAAGGCACTTCGCACCCAAGTAATGAACCACTCTTCAAAAAGTTCATCATCTGAATTATGTTCAACCAAATGGAGGGCTTTAGAGAAACTACCATCAGCCTGATAAGCAATTTTTAGGGCTTCTGATTCAGAAATATCAAATTTAAACACTAAGCCTTTAATAATATCCGCTTCTCCTATAGGGGGGAAATCTAAACGTTGACATCGAGAACGGATGGTTTGCAAAATATCTTCAGGGGAATCGGTAATTAAAATAAAATAGGTATTATTAGGCGGTTCCTCAATCAACTTCAATAATTTATTGGAAGCCGCTGTATTCATTTTATCTGCACACCAAATAATCATCACTTTAGGACCTCCTTCAAAAGATTTGAGTGAAAGTAATTTAACAATATGAGCGGCTTCATCAACATTGATGTTCCCTTGCTTTTTCTCAATACCAACTTTTTGATACCAATCATAAAGGCTTTGATAAGGGTTTTGACTTACAAAAGATCTCCATTCGTATATAAAATCTAGCGAATTAGGCTTTTTTGAAGAAGAACTTGTTGTATTGATAGGATAAACGAAATGTAAGTCGGGATGGGTAAGTTGATCCAAACTTCTAGAAATACGATCTCCTTTGGAAGGGCTGGAGTACTGTATCATCAAAGTCCTAGCAAAAGCAATAGCCATTGGTAAAGTACCAGATCCTATGGAGCCCGTGAAAAGTTGTGCATGTGCAACACGGTTATTTTGTACACTAGAAACCAAATGGTTTTTGAGGTGTTGTAAACCTAGGATATCTTCAAATCTCATATTGCTAAAATAACAAAGCCTAGGTGTATTTAAAAAAATATTTAATTAAATTTGAATTTCATTTAATAAATGAAAATTCATGAAGACAATTGACGATTATAATTTTAAAAATAAAAAAGCTTTAGTAAGAGTAGACTTCAACGTGCCTTTAAACAAGGAGCTTAAGGTAGCAGATAAAAGCAGAATTGAAGGGGCAAAACCAACACTAATAAAAATACTTGAAGACGGGGGAAGTGCAATTCTAATGTCTCATCTGGGAAGACCAGAAGGCAAAGAAGAAAAATATTCTTTAAAACATATTGAATCCGAAGTTTCTGATGTTTTGGGAGTGAAAGTCAAATTTATTGAAGACTGTGTTGGGAAAAAGGTCGAGGAAGCCGCTGAGGCTTTAAAACCTGGAGAAATCTTGCTTCTAGAAAATCTAAGATTTTACCCTGAAGAAAAGAAAGGGGACGAAGAATTCGCCAAAAAACTATCTAATCTTGGAGATATTTACGTTAATGATGCCTTTGGAACAGCTCACAGAGCACATGCATCTACGACAGTCGTCGCTAAATTCTTTGAAGATAAAGCCATGGGCTACTTACTTCAAAAAGAAGTTGAAAGTCTAGATAAAGTTTTAAATTCTAATGAAAAGCCGGTAACTGCAGTTCTTGGTGGTGCAAAAGTATCCTCAAAAATTACAGTAATCGAAAATATTCTGGCTAAGATTGATCATCTCATCATTGGAGGTGGTATGGCTTTTACGTTTGTTAAAGCAAAGGGAGGTCATATTGGAGAATCTTTGGTTGAAAATGATAAACAAGAGTTGGCACTAGAGATTCTAAAAAAAGCTGAGGAACAAAATGTGGAAGTACATTTGCCTGTAGATAGTATAGTAACTCAGGAATTTGACAATGATTCTGAGATCAAAATTGAAGATATCAATACTATTTCTGAAGGTTGGATGGGATTAGACGCTGGGCCACAATCGAGAGATAATTTTGCGAAAATAATTGCGAAGTCAAAAATAATTTTATGGAATGGTCCACTTGGTGTTTTTGAAATGGATACCTTTTCTAAGGGAACTATAGCTCTAGGCGAAGCCATAGCAAAGGCAACAGAAAAAGGGGCATTTTCTCTAGTGGGTGGAGGTGACAGTGTCTCGGCAGCCAAAAAATTTGGGTTCGATACTAAGGTTAGTTATGTGTCTACAGGAGGGGGAGCAATGTTGGAAATGCTAGAAGGAAAAAGCTTACCAGGCATTGAAGCTTTAAAATAAAAAAAATATATTCATTTATAAAGCAATATCTTTAAGACTGATAGATATTGCTTTTTTAGTTTATAATTATGCTTAAACCTTTGTTTACGTATCAAAATAAGGAGAAACTAAAATCCAGAAAAATAATCAAAAACATATTTGAGGAAGGAAAATCTATAAAAACATATCCCCTTTTAATTCGATATGTGGAAAGTAATAAAAAGTATCGACAAGTGGGTGTAAGCGTGTCCAAGCGAAATTTTAAAAAAGCAGTAGATCGCAATAGGATCAAAAGGCAACTCAGAGAAGCATACCGATTACATAAAAATCAGATATCAGATAAAAATAAAAGCTATTCGGTAATGATACTCTATATAGGGAAAACACATTTAGAGTCTGAAAAAATTCACAAAGTAATACATACTTTGCTAAACGACATAAAGTGATGATGAAACGCATACAACTTATTATCCTTACTGCTGTAGTGGCAGTAACTTCGTACGGGTTTACAACCTATAGAAACGATTTCTTTGAAATTGCTAAGCAGATAGAAATCTTTACGAATCTGTACAAAGAAGTCAATATGAATTATGTGGATGAAGTAAATCCAGCAGAATTGATGAATACAGCTATAGAAGCTATGCTAGAAGATTTGGATCCTTACACAGTCTATTGGAATGAACAGGAGATCCAAAATGCAAAAATTCGAAACTCAGGGAATTATACCGGAATTGGAGCAGATATCATAAGTAAGTCTAATGCTATTGTTATCAGAAATATAATCAAGTCATCCCCCGCAGATAAAGCAGGTTTAAAAATTGGAGATGAAATATTCAAAATTGGAGATATACAAGTCAAAGACTATAATGAAGATGCCGGCGAGTTACTTAAAGGTGCTCCAAAGTCCGAAGTTATTTTAGAATTAAAACGTCATACTACAAATAAAAAAATCACCTTAGAAAGAGGAGTTGTTAATATAAAAGCAGTGCCTTTTTATAAACTTTTAGAAAATAATACTGGATATATCGTCCTTTCAAAATTTACACGATCTGCATCTTCTGAAGTTAGTGAAGCCTTTCAGGATTTGAAAAAACAGGGAGCTACTCAAATTGTACTAGACCTAAGAAATAATCCGGGTGGTTTATTATCGGAGGCAGTAAACGTAAGTAATGTCTTTATTGAGAAAGGAACGACCATCACCTTTACAAAATCAGCTATAGAAAAATATAACCAAACCTACACTACTCAAAATAAAGCCCTTGACACAAATATTCCCGTGGCCGTTTTGATTAATGAAAATAGTGCCTCAGCTAGTGAAATTGTTTCTGGTAGCTTACAAGATTTGGATCGAGGTATCATCATAGGCAGTAGAAGTTTTGGAAAAGGTCTTGTACAAAGACCCAAGAAATTGAACTACGGAACTCAAGCTAAAATTACGATTTCAAGATATTATACGCCCAGTGGAAGATGTATACAAGCCTTAGATTATCTGGATGGGAAAAGTATAAGAAAAAATAAAGATGAATATACAGAGTTCAAAACAAAAAATGGAAGAAGTGTCTACGATGGTGGTGGTGTAAGGCCAGATATAGAAGTGAATGAAGAAAAAGAAAATGAACTTTTAAAAGAAATTATTAAAGGAAACTTGATTTTTGATTTTGCCAATACATACGTAAATGAAAATGAAGGATTAACTCTTGAGACCTTTGTAATGAATAAGGGTGTAAAGGATAATTTTCGAAAGTTTATTGATAAAAAAGACTTTGAATTTGAAACAAAAACTGATCAAAAAATAAAAGAACTTGAACAGATAGCTAAAACCGAAAAATTCCTAAAATCTATAGAAAGTTCGCTAGTTGATCTAAAGAAAAGCCTTCAAAAAGAAAAAGAAAATCTTTTGCAGGAAGAGTCAGAAACCCTTCGAAAGTTAATAACTGAAGCTATCATTAGGAAGTTAGGCTATGATGAAGCTGTTTACAATTACTATACACAAGAAGGAGAAGTCATCAAGAAAGCTTTAAAAGCCTTAAATAATAAAGCACAGTATAAAGAAATTTTAGGATTTTAGAAATAAAAAGCCTTACACCAAAATAATTTTTGAAGCCATATGAATAAACTTAATTATACTACGACGTAGCTCAATATAGGTTTTTTGTTAAAAGCAAACAAAAAATACCTGTGGTTAATTCCTATCGGTAAAACGATTTATTACGATATTATAAGTTTAATTTAGTATGGGTTAAAATTTAAATTTTCATAAGTTTCATTCCAATATGAGGGATACCATCTTCTAAATAACCTTCTCCATGAATTTGGAATCCATGCAATTCATAAAACTTAATTAAATACCGCTGAGCAGAGATTTTAATAATAGCTTTTTTATAATTAGCGTGAGAAAAAACTATACTTCTATCCATTAAATCATGTCCTAAATTTAATTTTCTATGAGTAGCCTTTACTATAACTCTACCTATACTTAATTCTTCAAAATAAGTCCCTGGTGGAAGGATTCTAGAATAAGCCACTAAAATTGTATCATCGTAGAATAAAACATGAAAAGCTTTATCATCATACCCATCTATATCTTGATATACGCAATCTTGTTCAACCACAAAAACTTCAGATCTCAGCTGAAGGAAATCATAAACCTGTGTTGAAGTGAGTTTTGAATAAGGGAGAATTTCTGTTGTCATAAATCTTGGACTATAATGTTTTTATTATCTGTTTTATTAAATTCAGGTTGTATGTTGATGTGATTGATTCCAAATTCAGAAAAAAGGATGTCTTCTATTTGAACTAAAATCTTATCAAATTCTGACAAGGTGATATCCTTATCAAAATCGATTTCTGCCTCTAGATGAACTTCGTCTTCGTTCAATTGCCATATATGAACATGGTGCATGTTTTTGACGGTTGATAATTTATTAATGATAGCCACAATATCGTCAATTTCAATAGTGCTTGGTGTAAAGAGCATTAAAACTTTAAATGAATTTTTAAAAAGTTCAGAACCTACGAAAATAAGATAGACAGCAATGGCTGCAGTAAGTAGACTGTCTAGCCAGTACACTTCGTAATACTTCATTAAAAGACCACCCACAAGGACGGCTACAGAAGCCAACATATCTGTAAGTAAATGAAGATAGGCAGAAGCAATATTCATATTGGACTTTCTATCTTTTAAAAGAAGCAAAACGCTAAAACCATTTCCTATAATAGCTACGGCCGAAAGCCAAATAACAAGAGTAGAATCTATAGTTTGAGGATTTAAAAATCGCAAAATAGATTCTTTAATAAGAATAATGGCTATAATAATAAGACTCGCAGAATTGACAAATGCAGCAATTATTTCAGCGCGTTTATAACCAAAGGTTTTATTGGATGTAGCACTTTTCTTGGAGTACTTAGAAGCTACATAACTGATGATAAGAGAAACAACGTCTGTAAAAATTATGAAGCGCATCGGATAGTAAAGCTAAGCTCCCACTGATGATTCCACCTATAACTTGCGCAAGAGTGATTCCCATATTTAAAAATATAGAAACAAGAAGATTGGTTTGTGACCTTTGATGTGAGTGGTTATGACTCAAAATAAGCTAATGACATGCAATTTTATCAACTCTGTGATGATGACGACCACCATCGAAAGGAGTTTTTAAAAAAACTGTTACGAAATCTAGCGCTTCTTCTAAAGAAACAAATCTTGAAGGAATACTCAGTACATTTGCATTATTATGCTGTTTTGCTAGAGCTACCAACTCACTAGTCCAACATAGTGCGGACCGTATTCCTTGGTGTTTATTGGCGGTCATATTAGCCCCATTGCCGCTTCCACAAATAATAATCCCTAAATTTGATGTTCCATCTTCAACATCTAGAGCTACAGGATGAACAAAATCAGGATAATCCACACTATCCTCAGAATTAGTACCATGATTACGTACCTCAATATTTTGGGACTTAAGATATTCTACAATTTTATTTTTGTAAAACGTCCCAGCGTGATCATTACCAATTGAAATTATCATAAGTATGTAAGTATAAGATTGGATAACAAAGTTAGGGCTTATTAAATAAATAGACTTTAAAAAAAACATGATAAAAGTTAATCTCCTGTTTGTAAACAGATTGTAAAATTGAAAAAAAGTTATCCATAAATTGTGGAAAACTTTGGATTCATATCAGTTTAAAAGACTTCAATTTTAAGGAAAATGTGGATAACTTATGTAAAAAAAACATGAGCATAATTAGGTATTTCAAAGGAAAAAATCAGGTAGATAAAAATGTGATTTACTAAAATATTCAATCACCTATTTTCGAAAAAGTTTTGCGTTCGAAAAATAAAGTTATCCACACCTATCCACAAAAAACTTGTAAGTAGTAACTTGTGGAAAGTAAATATTAAACTGTGGATAACTTTATAATAGACCAATAAAAATCAATGCTTTAAAGACTATAAATAGTGTGGAGAAATTGTGAATAAACTAGATTTAATTGGAAACAAAATAGGATAAGAAAAAGTTTTCCAGTTGTACACGGGCAATAACAGTCATCAAATTTGAAATAAAATTTTTTTAAAAGAGTGGTGGTTAATATATAGTGTGGATAACTTTAAAAAGAAAATTTGAAAATGGATTTTA
>NZ_PJBS01000014.1 GCF_002836055.1 Psychroflexus sp. MES1-P1E | reverse complement strand
CCTTTTACAAAAAGTACACGATTCTGATATGAAACTAGATTGTTCCGAACCCAAAATCTTTACAGGTGGGGTAGACATTAATTCTTGGTCTAAGCTTTCTAATAGAGAGAAAAAGGAAGCTTTATCTAAAAGATGGTATGTGTATTACTCCTTTAGACATCCAAAAACTGGTAAATTAGCTAGGCAAACCAATATTAAGGGTGGATCTAATAATTTTAAAACTAAACGTGAGCGTTATTCTTTTCTTAGAGCCATGGGAGAAGCCCTCTCAAAACTATTAGAGCTAGGATTCAATCCCTATAAAGATAACAGCGATCTAGAAGCGAAGTTATTTTCAGATCAAGAAGAGTCAACTCCTGAAAAGCAACCTAAACAAAAATCACAGCCTCAACCAAAACCACAACCAGTTTCTAAGTCTTTGTCACTAGAGCCTAAAGAGGAGGTTATGGGAATAGACGAAGCCTTTAAGTTTGGCTTATCGATGAAAGAGCATTTGATGAATAAAAACTCATATGTACAATACAAGAGCAGAATTGGTCTATTTGAAAAGTGGTTGCTTGAAGAAAAGCTATTCGATATGCCGATTAACAGCATCACCAAAAAGACTGTTAATCAATATTTAAATGGTATTGTACAGAAAACTAGTGCCAGAAACCGTAATAATTCTAGGACAGATATCGCTTCCTTATTTCAGTTGCTGGAAGAAAATGAAATTATTACATCCAATTTCGTACAATCCATACCAAAATTAAAGACCGTTCCCAAGCGAAATAAAACCTATACGCCAGAC
>NZ_PJBS01000013.1 GCF_002836055.1 Psychroflexus sp. MES1-P1E | reverse complement strand
ATGAAAAAACTATTAACCGTTTTAACTTTATTTTTATTCTTAAATTTATCTGTTATTTATGGACAAGCTAGACCTGTCAATTTCGGTATGAAAACTGGAATTAACATTGGAAAGTTTGTCCCAAATAAAAATTCAATAGATTATAACTACAAGTTTGGATTCTACGCAGGTGGATTTATTAATATTGCACTTGAAGAAAAATTGGAATTTCAACCTGAGTTACTTTTTGCATTGCAAGGTAGTAAAGTATTAGTAAAAGGTTTAAACATACCTAATTTTGATTTTAATGGTAATCCTATATCAAATTCAAATACCTATAATTTCGAATATGAAGTTAATGAATTAACTATTTCTATTCCCTTAATCGTAAAACTATTTTTAAGTAATAAACTTTATCTTGAGAGTGGTCCTCAAATTGGATTTATTATTGATAGAAGTTTGAATTCATCACAGCAGATAATTAATGGCGAATATGATAGTTTTATTATTAGAGAAAGTGACGATTCATTTGATTTTGGCATATCTCTTGGGTTTGGTTTTAATGTAAGTGAAAGAGTTACATTGAATTTGAGGTCATATAATGGATTGATAAAGAGAGATGATGAAATTAAATCATTTGTATTGAATTTTGGAATTGAGTATAATTTATAAAACTGTTTACAACACCGTGTATAATTAATTGCTATGGCAAGTGCTTATCTGGAAAATTCCGTTGGAATTTTCTCTAGTCCGTATTTGTTTACTAATTTAGTTGCTAATCACGCAACAAACCATATACAATCACGTTGTGCTTCATTTAAAACAG
>NZ_PJBS01000012.1 GCF_002836055.1 Psychroflexus sp. MES1-P1E | reverse complement strand
TCCTCTTTCTCCAGTGTCTCTATTTCGATGAGTGGTGCTTTATTAGCTTGTCTGTATTTGATTGAATTGCTGATCAGATTTTGTAAAATGCTTTGAAGATAAAGCTGTGGATAGTGAATATCTGGTGCTTTAGAAAAATCTGCTCGTATTTTCACCTTAGCGTCCTTAATTTGAGTTACTAGGCTTTCTGTTACGCTAGTGAAAACCTCTCTAAATTTGAGATGCTCATTAGTGGGATGGTGAGATTCCTGTATTGCAATAACATCATTCAAAGTGTAAATGGTATTGCTCATGATTCCAATAGAGGTAACCATCTTGTCGAATAGCCCCTGACATTCTTTTTTTATGCCGTCTGATTCGTCAATGAACTGAACAAGTGATTGAAGGTTGGTGAGCGGTGCTTTCATATCGTGAGCCGCTATATATGCCAGTTCTTCCAATCGCTTGTTCGTTTTGAGGAGTTGCTGTTCTGCTTTTTTTAATTCTGTAATGTCACGAGTAACTATTGCGAGACCTTCTCCTGTCATAAAAGCCCGAACGCTAAATTGTTTTTTTCCAAACTTTTTTGATTGGCTTACATCCTCACTCATAAACGGACTGCCACCACCTATAACGGCTTTGTATGCCTCCAAGCGACCAGTTCTTTCAATGTCTGGGATAAGTGTTTTTATATTCTTGCCGATGGTCTGCTTATAGCTCATATTCATTAGCTGTAAACCCGCCTTATTAATTTCTAACAGATTAAGTTTCGCATCGTGGATTGAAATTGAGTCAGGCGAATTATCTATAAAGTCTTTTAAATTTTTCATTTTAGTTAACT
>NZ_PJBS01000011.1 GCF_002836055.1 Psychroflexus sp. MES1-P1E | reverse complement strand
AATTAATGATTACACAGAAAATAAAAATCCAAATCCTGGTTACGGCACACACATTACAGGCAGTACAAACGGCGATAATGGATTTGACGCAACCTTCACTGGAAATCCATCTTTATTTTCTTGGGATTCACAAAATGGGAGTTGGACAACAGCTACCAACACCAATACAAACACTATAGAAGCAGGTAAAGCCTATGGGATTTTGATTAGGGGCGATAGAGGTACAAATATTTATGTAGATAATATAGCTAAAGGCGATGATACAAGGTTGAGATCTTTGGGGACTATCTTAACTGGTGATGTAAACAAAGATGACGATTTGAATCCTAATTCAGAAGGCTTTTCTTTAATCGGTAATCCATACCAAGCTGAAGTTGATATGAAAGCAACTCTAGCAACTAGTTCAACACATTTGGACAAAAGGTTTTACTATGCTTATAAACCAAATATTGGTGAAAGAGGTGGTTATGTTACAGTTGACTTAGATTCTGATCCCGTAGGATACGTTCCTGAAGCTCCTTCAAACGAAAATGCAATTGCAGCAAAATTCCGCTTTTTACAAGTCAATCAATCTATATTTATTCAGACTGAAAGTGACCTTCAACCAAATGAAGTCCCTACACTGACTTTTAAAGAAGAATTTAAAACAGACCAATCTTTAACCAATGAAGTTTTCAGAGGCGTTCCTACCTCAAAAGTAGATTTAAACATCTATAGTATCTCTAATGATAAATTGATGGATGGTGTAAGATTTAAATTTGATGCTACTTACGATGAAGAAGCGGGTCCTGATGACGCTTTAAAATTCTGGAATGATGATGAAACTATAGGAATTCT
>NZ_PJBS01000010.1 GCF_002836055.1 Psychroflexus sp. MES1-P1E | reverse complement strand
AACGTTTAGTATATGGCAAGTAGGGCAGTAGAAAGCGATAAACTTTCGAATCTGCACTGAGCCAAATCGTTGTATTTTGTTTTTATCTTATTCATTTTAAAAGCCAAATCAACGATTTGGCGGTGTTGGTAAATAGCACTGAACTTTCGTAAACCATTGAACGCCCTATTTGCTATATACAGTGTTGTGTGCTGGCTTTTATTTTTTCCATTGTTCTATTTTAAAGTCTTGAACTAAAGAATCGTTTGTCAATTCAACCATTAAAGTTTTTGTTTCGACAGGGTCAATGTCCCAACCGTAATCTTCCATTAATGTGTATCCGATTGTGTTGATCTTTAAGTTCGCTAAGTTTTCAGGCTTCCCAATCAAGTCAGTTAGTTGACGATAAGTCATTCCTTTTTCCAAGTGGTTTTCCATTAAGTCTTTTACCATAACTTCTCTAAACTGGTAAAATCCATCGATACTTTCATTCCATTTAGATTGTTCGAATTCAACTTGCTTGTCACCACAAGCAGATAAGAAACAAAGACTCAATATTATCATTAACCTTTTCATCCTTCTTCAGTCCATTTCTTTGTTACCGACCTATAAACTTTCGATTCTCCAACACTTAGTCCATACCAAAACATATATGTTGAGTCAGTCTGCATTTGATAAAACGCAGGACTATCCATTTTTTCAGTCAGACCAAGTTCCGATACGTCTTTTGGAAGTCGGTTATTTGACTCCTTAAAGGTCTCAACCTTTTCAATTAGCATATCTGCATAATCCTGTCTTTCATTCTTGAACTCACAACCGTAAAGTCCAAATAGTAGTAGAGTAATGGTCAATATTTTAATTGTCGATTTCATTTTTCTGCTTGCACAC
>NZ_PJBS01000009.1 GCF_002836055.1 Psychroflexus sp. MES1-P1E | reverse complement strand
ACCACAAGCAAAAATATCAAAACATAGAAAAACAGCTCAAAGAGACCGGGGATACACAAGTGTCAACCTCAGACCCAGAGAGCCGACACCAGATAACCAGAGGCAACATTACCGAAGTATGTTACACCCTACAAACTACTGTAGATGACCACAATAAAATCATTATAGACTATTTAGTAACCAACCAAAACGACAAAAAAGCGATGGGTGGAATGCTACGTAGAGCAAAGACTATATTAAGAACCAATGACTTTACAGCACTCTACGACAAAGGATACCACACCGGTAGCGAGTTTTCAACAGCTGATGAGTTGGGTATTGAAACACTTGTTGCCATTCCGTCCACATCCTCACGGGCACCTCATACCGACTATGAATTATCAGCTTTCAGCTTTTGTAAGAGCGATGATTCCTATACCTGCCCGCAGAAACACATTCTTAAAAGTAACGGCAGTTGGTACACTACAAGAAACTACCGGTTCAAACAATACAAAACAAGCGCCTGTAAGTCCTGCCCCGTAAGGCATCTGTGTACCAGTTCCAAGGCCAACGGACGTACACTACAGCGAAGTGAACATCAGGGAGCGATAGAAGCAAACTCAGCAAGAATATCCGCATCGGGAGATCTATATAAAAAACGCCAGGCAATAGTGGAGCACCCGTATGGTACCCTAAAAAGAAATTGGGGATTTGACCATATTATCACTAAGAAAGGAATCAACAGGGCTTCTGCTGATACTGGTTTTATGCTCATTGCCTACAACCTGAGAAGAATACTTAATATTTTAGGAGTTGTGAAATTTACAGAACTACTAAGTAAGCTCGACAACTTAATAAGCAAGCTATTTAGATTCATTGGAAGCATCATAAGCGCTATAATCG
>NZ_PJBS01000008.1 GCF_002836055.1 Psychroflexus sp. MES1-P1E | reverse complement strand
ATGATTTTTTGAAAGGACCATCTACGCGAGTTTCAACGACTTAAAATCGAGGTCTAAAAAGCCTCATAGTCTTGATAGGTATTGGGAGAATGTGATTTTAGTAGTAAAAGAGAAGGGGATTTATCCCGAGGCTTCGGGATTGACGAGATCATAGACTCTGCATATATAATAACCTTATTTCTCTCTTTTATTCTTCCTTATTTATATGCCTTAATTTAGGGTTTTTATTAAAATGCTAACTAAAGCTGTTTATAATTAATTGCTTTGATTATCGCCTACTTGCGAATCTTGATAGCTATCGGGATTCTATTCGGTTTTTATTTACTAGATTGACAGTATAAATAGCGCAACAAACCATATACAATAACGTTATGGTAAAGTTGAAAAAAAACTTACTGAATAAAATTAAATAGACTATTTCAAAATAAAAGTCTGAATAAGCTGAAAAAGGACTTTAAACAGGAGTAAGCATTAAATTTAAACCAAATAAAATGGTAAAAAGAAAACTAACAATTTTATTAATGAGTGGCATTATCCTGCTAACAACAAGCTGTGCTTCAATTTTAACAGGCTCAAAACGTAAAGTCCTATTTGAGTCTGATCCAAGTGGTGCTAAAGTATTCGTGAATGGATTTGAAAAAGGAAAAACACCTGTTCAGATTAAAGTAGCGGCTGATGATCAAGTTGATTTTAGATTAGATGACTTTCGCGAAAGAGTTGTAATAATGGATTCTAAATTTAACTTAGTTGCTATACTAAATGGATTTAGCATTATTGGTTGGGGTGTAGATGCTTTGACAGGTTCTTTAAAAAGAGTTGACACTAAATATGTCAAAGTTACTCTTGAAAAAGACGATAAAACAGCGTTCCTAAACTATATGGAAAATGGACAATTAAC
>NZ_PJBS01000007.1 GCF_002836055.1 Psychroflexus sp. MES1-P1E | reverse complement strand
TAGTTAGTTACTTATAATTTGTGTTTGATACATTTTATCAGATTCTACCATTTTAACGATTAAGTTATTGAATATGGTCGCTTTACTCTGTGATCTATTTATTCTAAAACAGAACTCGTTAAAATACCTATTTAAATTGTGCTCACTAACCCAAGAATATGTGGTTCTTATCCAGGATTTCACTTGATGTATCATAGTGTGCAAAGCTTTAAAGTTTAATCCTTTGTTACTTTCAATTTGGGTGATATTGTAAGCTTTTGCTATGGGTCTATATCCTCTCCACTTATCGGTAACCACCTCTGCTTCTCTACTAATATGATTGATAAATATATACTGTAATGATTCTGCTGAAAAGTCATCAATTTTCATTGCATACATTCTTTTTACTTTACCGTCATCGGTGAGTTGTACTGCCGTTATAGCTTTCTTTTTCTTACTGTGATAGCTTCTACCAACTTTTTCTTTTTCCTTTCCACCTAAAACAAATTCATCTACGTGAACAACTCCATCCATTGGGTTATTGCCGCTGGAAGACATCGCTTCCCGTATCTTAAGCATAAACAATCGAGCTGTCTTTTCTGTAACGCCATAACGAACTCCCATATAACTGGCTGATAAGCTCTTGGTTGTCGTTGACATTTCAAAACATATAAAAAAAGCTTTTCTAATACCAAACTTGACCTTATGAAAAAGCGTATTTGCAGTGGCAGATTCAGTATGTCCGCAGATGTTGCATTGTCTGCCAAAATTCTTGAGAAATTGACAAGCAGTGTGGTTACATTTCAAGCACTTATATGGTGTTTGTGATTTCAAATATGCTAAGTATTCTTTGCAATCTTCGTCAGTTTTGAACCGATCAGAGAACTCTAGAAGATTTTGACCCTTAAATATGTCCATAATTCAATATATTTACTGTCAACTAAGATAAGCATTTAA
>NZ_PJBS01000006.1 GCF_002836055.1 Psychroflexus sp. MES1-P1E | reverse complement strand
GCCAGTTAAAATCCCTGTTTCGAAAAAACCATCTATTTCATTAAACGTTTGTCCGCTTAAAATAGTGGTTGTGGTTGGATCTGTGCCTTCTGTTTGTGTTGCTCCCGTTGGGAAATCTGGATCGCTTCGAACAATACTTGATGTCGCATCGCCTTGTGGTAAAACTATACTCCAGTCTCCATTAACATCTGTTGCCAGTGTAGTGACCACTCCAAATACATCCGTAATTTCAACATCAACATCAGGCATGTCTGCTTCACTTGGCTCTTGAGCACCATTGCCATTTTCATCGAAGTATAAGTGACCAATTAAAGTACCTGATTCGAAAAAACCATCTATTTCATTAAACGTTTGTCCGCTTAAAATAGTGGTTGTTGTTGGATCGTTCCCTTCTGTTTGTGTTGAACCTGTTGGGAAATCTGGATCACTTCGGACAATACTTGATGTCGCATCGCCTTGTGGTAAAACTAGACTCCAATCTCCATTGGCATCTGTCGTTACAGTCTGAACTTGACTGAAAGAATCAGTAATTTCTACATCAACGTTTGGCATATCTGCTTCACTTGGCTCCTGAGTACCATTGCCATTTTCATCGAAATATAAGTGACCGGTTAAAGTCCCTGTTTCGAAAAAACCATCTATTTCATTAGGCGTTTGTCCAGTTATAATAGTGGTCGTAGTTGGATCGTTCCCTTCTGTTTGTGTTGAACCTGTTGGGAAATCTGGATCACTTCGGACAATACTTGAAGTTGCATCACCTTGTGGTAAAACTAAACTCCAATCTCCATTGGCATCTGTTGCAAGTGTCGTGACTACTCCAAATACATCCGTGATTTCAACATCAACATTCGGCATGTCTGCTTCACTTGGATCCTGAGTACCATTGCCATTTTCATCAAAGTATAAGTGACCGGTTAAAATCCCTGTTTCGAAAAAACCATCTATTTCATTAAGCGTTTGTCCAGTTATAATA
>NZ_PJBS01000005.1 GCF_002836055.1 Psychroflexus sp. MES1-P1E | reverse complement strand
TCTTTGTAGTGTGGAACTTGAAGCCTTGAATTCACTATTGTCATTCCGACAGTGAAGTTTTTTTACTTCAACGAGGAATCTCTCCCATTCCGTGCAAGGCGATAGCCGCCGTAAGGAATCTGTTTAAGTGATGTATTTTGGCTTAAAGTGTAACTCTTTATTTAAGATTTAGATAAAATTATTACTTTCATTCATTTTTTTCATTGATGAAAAAACGAACCAAAAAAATCTAGGCTGACGAAATTCTTCCTAAAATTTTCGCTCACCCTCTAAATTTTAGAAACTCGGCTGATAAAAACAGCCTCAAACAGTCTAAAATTTTACGAGACTTTTGCTTCAATTTTTACGGCTGAATTTAGTAGGCCGTTTTTCTTTGTAGTGTGGAACTTGAAGCCTTGAATTCACTATTTTCATTCCGACAGAGAAGTTCTTTTACTTCGACGAGGAATCTCTCCCATTCCGTGCAAAGCGATAGCGAGATACGGAATCTGTTTTAGTGTAACTCTCTATTTAAACTTTAGATAAAATTAGTGTTTTTATTCATTTTTTGCATCGCCCAAAAAAGAAATAAAAAAGACTAGGCTTACGAAATTCCTTCTAAAATTTTCGCTCACCCTCTAAATTTTACAAACTCGGCTGGAAAAACAGCCTCAAACAGTCTAAAATTTTACGAGGCTCTTGCTTCAATTTTTACAGCTGAATTTAGTAGGCCGTTTTTCTCTGTATTGTGGAACTTGAAGCCTTGAATTCACTATTGTCATTCCGACAGAGAAGTTCTTTTACTTCGACGAGGAATCTCTCCCATTCCGTGCAAGGCGATAGCCGCGATGCGGAAGCTGTTTTAGTGTAACTCTTTATTTAAGCTTTAGATAGAACTAGTGCTTTTATTCATTTTTTCCATTGATGAAAAAACGAACCAAAAAAATCTAGGCTTACGAAATTCTTCCTAAAATTTACGTTTGCTGTCTAAATTTTAGAAACTCGGCTGGAA
>NZ_PJBS01000146.1 GCF_002836055.1 Psychroflexus sp. MES1-P1E | reverse complement strand
TGAAGCTCCTGCCGCGTGGGATAACAAATTGATCGCTCAATTTGTTTCCTAATATTTTAAAGAAAAAACTTGTTTTATAACACAGTACCTATGGTTAGTACGGGATTAAAAAGCAATCAATTCCGATTAAGCACTTAGCCAAAACGTTGCATTTTATTTTAACTTTTTTATTTTAAAGCCAAATCAAAAGATTTGGCGGACTTGGTTAAAAGCTCAAACTTTGGGTCAAGGACCAAAACCCGTATTAATTATAGCCATTGTTGTACTACGTTTTTGTTTTTTCTCCCCATTCTGACCAAGAACCATCATAAACAGCTCTAGAATTCGATAGTATTGATTCAGAGGCTAAATAAACTACACAAGCAGTAATTCCAGAACCACAACTAAATACAATATTTCTCTTTTCATCTTTCAAGAATTCAAAGAGGTTTTTTAGGTGTTTTTCATTTTGAAATTTCCCATTATTTAGAACTTTAGTGTATGGTAAATTTATTGAATTTCCAATTTTTCCACTTCTAAGTCCTTTTCTAGGTTCAGGAATATTACCTTCAAATCTATCTTTAGACCGAACATCTATCACTAATTCTTTTTTAGATGATAGGTTACTCATAATGTCATCAAATTTTCTAACGATATTTTCGTTTGATTTTATTTGAAAATTTCCTTTCAAATATTTTTTTTCTGATTTTTTTTCGGTTTGATAATTATTTTTAATCCATTCAGGTAAACCTCCATCTAAAACAAAAACCTGTTGATGTCCCATTGATTTAAATAACCACCAAACTCTAGGGCTTGAATAAATACCATTAGCGTCATAAACAACAATGACACTATCATTATTGATACCTAGTTTTTGTGACTCTTTTTCAAATTGATTTCTAGTAGGATATGCTGTAGGGAATTCACTTTTGGTATCACTAAATTTAAATTTAATGTCAAAAAATATGGCATTTTTAATTTGAATATCTTGAATTGATGGAGAGAGTTTTTCTAACTGATTTTTTAATGTGCAATCTAGAATAACTAAGTTTTCATCATTCAATTTGCTATCTAGCCATTTAACAGAAATTATAAATTTATTCATATTTTTTTTAATGTAGTACAACGTATGGATAACACAACAAGTTGTGTTAGCTCCGTTTTATTGATAGTTTAAAATTAGTAATTTTTTTATTATCTTATTGGTGAAATGGAGAGAAACCAAATCTAAGAAAGACAGCTAGAAAAAATTACTATCTCAAAAGCTAGGGGAGTATATAAGGGACGCAGTATATGAACTAAAGAAAACCCGATTAAATTTTTGGCTAAAACAAAGAATAAGAAAGCTATTGAATTACTTGAGAAAGGTTAAAAGAATGTAGAAATTGATAGAATCAATGGGCTTCACCAAAATACTGTCATTAAAATCAAAAAGCTGTTTTCAACACTCAAATCAAACTAATCTCTATTTTTATGTCTTCTAACAAAAAACCTAACTTCTTATATTTACTTTAACCAACCCTTTGGTTTTCATATTTAATGTATACAGTAAAAAAATAAATTTTAAAACCTTAACTATTTAATGATAAATTGTTATTAGTTTTAAAAAAACCAGCCCAAATAAATGAACTGGTTTTATTTATATAGGGCATTGTAGTGTTTATTTTATCCACAAGAATCCTCCTGCATATTGCCTCTCTCCCATTACAGTCTTTGCTATACATGATTTGCTTATTCCTGTTTGTCTGGAAGCTTCAGCTATAGACTTATATTCTTTGATCATGACCTCATCTACAAACTCTTTAGGAAATATTTTGGACAAAGACTATTCGACAGGCTAATAATAGCTAGAAGTACAGCAACTGGAAACTAAATAGATATACTATTCTTTAAAAACAAAAAAACCCGATATTTTCATATCAGGCTTACTTGCTCCTCCTCAAAGACTCGAACTTTGGACCCTCTGATTAACAGTCAGATGCTCTAACCAACTGAGCTAAGGAGGAATTTATCGTATGTAATGAACTGTCATCTTTTGCGATTGCAAATATAAACCAATATTTAGTCTTGCAAAATATTTTTCTGGAAAAGAATTAGTTTTTTAGTCTCCCGAGATCCAGCGGTAAACATCATTTCCATTTGCAAAAAGAACTAAGGCAATCAGGATGAAAAAACCGGCTATCTGCGCATATTCCATCACTTTTTCATTGGGCTTACGCCCAGAGACCATTTCATAAAGTAAAAAAACCACATGTCCTCCGTCCAATGCGGGAATAGGTAGGATATTCATAAAGGCTAGAATAATGGAAATAAAAGCAGTTGTCGTCCAAAAAGACTGCCAATCCCATGTGTCTGGAAACAGACTTCCTATAGCTCCAAAACCACCAACTTGTGTAGCGCCTTTTTTGGTAAATACATATTTAAATTGCGACACATAATCGTTGAGCGTCCAGTAGGCAAAGTCAAATCCTGCTGGTATACTTTCACCAAAACTATAAGTCTTAGTCAGAATATTGTCTTGACTAAAGGCTGAAGTATAAACACCAATATCGCCTTCTTCGTTAGTGGTAATATTTACAGTTCCTAAACCTTCGGCATTGAGTTCTTTATTAAGAGCTTGGTTTTCACCAGTGGCAGAAATGAAACTAAGATCGAAGGCTTGGCCTTGGGTAGCTTTCACTTTTTTTCTAAACTCATGCCAGTAAGTTACTTTTTCACCATTTACAGCTGTTATCAATATCCCTTGGGTCAACCCTGCTCTTTCTGCTGGGGAATTGGGAATTACGCTATCTATAACGGGTTTCCTAACAGGAGAAAAAGGTTGAAAATTTCCAGATTGAAATAACTGCTGCCCTATGTCTTCTGGCATAGAGAGATACTCTGTTGCCCCATTGGCATGTTGCACCTCAATATCATTCACATCTCGCAGCAAAAGCTGTCTATTAATATCTATTTGACTTTGCAGAGGTTTCCCGTCAACATTCAAGATTTTATCGCCATCCAAAAAACCAAAGTCTTTCATCAACTCGGCACTTTCCAAACCATTATCAAATACTTTTGGGTCTAGGTAATCTTCGCCCCAAACAAATAAGACCATCATATAAATAAGAAAGCCAAGGACAATATTCACCGTTACACCACCTAGCATAATGATAAGACGTTGCCATGTAGGCTTGCTTCTAAACTCCCACGGCTCAGGCGGTTTGGACATTTGTTCTTTATCCATACTTTCGTCTATCATCCCGGAAATCTTGACATATCCTCCAAGTGGCAACCAACCAATTCCATACACCGTATCCCCTATTTTCTTTTTGAAAAGCGAAAATTTAACATCAAAAAAGAGATAGAATTTCTCTACTCGAGTTTTAAACAACTTGGCGGGTATAAAATGACCAAGTTCATGAAGGACTATAAGTATAGATAAACTCAATAAGAGTTGTATTGCTTTTATAAAAAATGTATCCATTAATTTGTAATTTTTTCAGTTGCAAAAGTAATCTTTTATTGGGGCATAAAAAATTTTTGAATCGCTTCCCTGTATAGTTAACATTTAATTGTAACTCTAACACTTTGTAGTCCTGTATTTACGAGTAATTTTACAGTAATTATATCGCCATGCTAAAGTTTTTCGCCAAATACAAGTTTTTCGCCATAGTGATGTTCGTTCTCTCTGGAATAATCATCACCTTAATTTATAATCAACTTGATCCTATTCCAAAACTTCCAGTATACCAACCTAGCATGGTCACTGCAGATCTTGTGGACACGACGGTCCAGTACATTCGTAAATACCACAAAGTAAAGGACTTTAAGCTGGTGAACCAAAATGGAGATACCATTACCCAAAAAAACTACAAAGATAAAATTTATGTGGCCGATTTCTTTTTCACCACCTGCCAGAGCATCTGCATAGACATGGCCAAAAGCATGCAAACTTTGCAAAATGAATTTGAAGATGACAAAGATATTTTATTGCTTTCCCACTCGGTTACACCAGAAATTGATGATGTTGCGCAGCTCAAAAAATATGCTCTGGAAAAAGGAGTTATCGACAGCAAATGGAATCTGGTGACTGGCGATAAGAAACAAATTTACAACTTAGCCAGGAAAGAATATCTAGCTTCAAAAACTGAAGGTAACGGTGGTAAATATGACCTTGTCCATACAGAAAATTTTGTGCTAGTAGATAAAGAAAAGCGCATCCGAGGCTTTTATGATGGGACCAATCCCGAAGAAATAGAACAACTCATCGAGGATATCGATATCCTTAGGCTAGAATATCTCCCAGAACACTCATACTGAATTAAACCTATACGGTCGCAATAAATCGGTTTACCGAAACGAATTCGGCACAGGATTTTTATCAAAAAAAATACCGTAGCTTAGACTATGATGGTTTTTTTTAATTTCAATCAATCAAAAAACCTGTGCTGAACTACGTCGTATAATTCGGTTTATTTGTACGATTTTAAAATTTAAATCGAGACAAATTTTTATACTGAATTTGCCTCTGCTCACCTCTTACACTTGCGATATTTAGTTTGTCGCTTTCTATAAACTTAGTTTTACGTCTGTTGTCGATAAATCTTCAGGCCTTGCGGCAGCGGTAATTACAACGCTAACTTGAAGCATTTGCAAAATCCAAGACGATTGTATAGATCTTATCTCAATTCTTAAAGCTCGATGTCTAAATGAATAAAACAACACAGAGCAAATTCAGAAAAAACAGTTTAAAAGAAGCGTTTTATCAAAGTTTCGATATCAATTAGCATAATGCTAAAAACACCGAGAACAATTACAAATTTTAAAAGGTTGTGCAAGATTAAATAATGTGGTCTTTGTTCGGACCTCCAAAGTTGCCACAAGAAAATAATGAGTAAAACAACACAGAGCAAGAAGTAATAATCCATATATCCCGAGTCAAAAAATAAAATAAGAATAAGAGCTGGGACAATAGTTGAAATCACCAAAACAGAAATCAATTTTTTGGTAAATTCCACGCTATATTTTACAGGGATAGTAGAATAGTCCAATGTAAAGTCTCCTTTGAGGTTTTCCAAATCTTTAACTAATTCTCGAATAAGAATAATAAAAAACAAAAAGACAGCGTGAACTATAATAACCTCTTCAAAATTTCTATAGTACACGAAAATGATGAAAAATGGAAGTATTGCCACAAGGCCTGCCGTGAGTGTTCCTAAGAAAGGATAACGCTTAATTTTATGAGAATACAGCCACAGTAGAAAAATGTAAGAGGAGAAAAAAAGAACAGCTTTAAAACTGATGTAACTCGCAATGATAACACTCAAAAAGTTGAGAATAAAATAGACGCTGAGTTTGGTTTTTTGGCTGACATAATTATCGAGCAGCGTTTTACTAGGCCGATTAATTAAGTCTTTTTCGGAATCGTAGAAATTATTGATAAGGTAGCCAGAAGCAATTGCGAGGGCGGTAGACACTACAATAAGAAATAAATTAATGTCGAATACCACTTGGTTTAACGGTAAATGGTAAGCCATTATAAAAATGGACGCCAAATATTGAGCAATAATAATAATGAGAATATTATATCCACGAATTACCGAGAACAAGCTCAAGAATTTGAGCCAAATACGTTTGTTCTCCCAAGACATCTAAACGGTTTTAAAAAGTGTAAACGACTTCTAACTTATGACCTTCTAAAGCTTTTTTAGCTTTTTCAAAATCTTCAGTAAAGCCTAAAATATAACCACCTCCTCCAGAACCACAAAGTTTTAGGTAGTAATCGTTGGTTTCTATACCATTTTTCCAAAGTTCGTGGAACTGTTTTGGAATCATAGGTTTGAAATTTTCTAAAACGACGTTTGACAAATGCTTGATGTTTCCAAAAAGAGTTTTAAAATCGCCTTCTAAAAAATTATCTACACAAGCATCCGTATGCTTAACAAACTTATCTTTTATAATATTTCTAAACCCTTCCTGCTTCATGTTTTCCATAAAGATCTGAACCATTGGAGCGGTTTCACTAGCAATTCCACTATCTAATAAAAATACAGCACCATTACCATTTTGAGATTGTGATGGAAGACCTGCAGGTTCTATATTATCTTTAGAATTAATTAAAATTGGTAAGCTTAAATAACTATTAAGGGGATCAAGTCCTGAAGATTTTCCATGGAAAAAAGATTCCATTTTGGAAAAAATGGTTTTCAGTTTTAGTAATTTGTCTTTAGTCAGATTTTCTAAAACAGTAATCTTATCGAAAGCGTACTTATCATAAATAGCAGCTACAAGTGCACCGCTACTTCCCACACCATATCCTTGTGGAATGCTACTGTCGAAATACATTCCTTTTTCAAGATCTGCATTAAGCGCTGCAATATCAAAACGAACTGGTGTATCAACTTCACTTTGAAATTCTTCCAGATACAAAGAAAATCGTTTTAAATCGGTATTGGATTTCACAGCCTTTGCATCCGGTTGTTCATCCACTTTTAAGGCACCGTTATAAAAATTGTAAGGGATGGATAAGCCTTTGGAATCTTTGATGATACCGTATTCACCGAATAACAATATCTTAGAATAAAATAAAGGTCCTTTCATAATGGTTACTTTTAGAATATGACTATTCTGCAGTGCAAATATTAATGAAAATTGAGAGATAATACATCCTTTTATTAAAAAGATATGGTCTCGCTTTAAAATACTTACGTTACAAAATTAATGCTTTTAATTCAATTTGAGTCCAAAATCTTTAAGTGGGGTTAAAATTGAATTTGGTCATGAATCACCTTGTTATTGACGCAAAACGATAGCAACTGAGAATCGATAAAAGGCCTCACCATAGGGTCTGAAGATTCTGGGTATAACAAATGGACGTTGGCGCCTGCATCTAAAGTAAAGCCCAAATGAACATTTTCCTTTTTTCTGAATTCCCAAATCTTTTCAATCACCTGCAACGTGTTGGGCTGCATAAGAATAAAATAGGGTGAGCTTGTCATCATCATGGCATGAAGAGATAAAGCTTCTGACTCTACCAAGGCAAAGAAGGCTTCATAATCCCCAGATGTTAAGATAGATATAAGCTTAGTTATATTATTATCCGCTTGTTGAAAACGCTGCTCTGCAAAGGGATGGTTATGCATAAGATTATGGCCAAGACTACTACTTACCTGCTTCTGTCCTTCATCAATAAGTAAAATAGAATCTTTAAATAACCTAAAATTTGAATGGACCTCGTAAGGGTAATCTATACCATAAAAGCTGGAACTGCCTTCGATCTCCTTATGTTCTCCCCAAACTACAAGCTTTCCCCCTGTACTTCTACAGGCACTTCCCGACCCTAATCTTGCCAAAAAGGATGTTTTATGCTCTGAGTATACATTCGAAATTTCAGGAGATACAGAGGCCTCTATTTTCATAAAACATTTAGCGAGGGCAGCCATTCCGCTAGCTGAGGAAGCTATTCCACTACTGTGTGGAAAGGTATTTTTTGTGTGAATTTCAAATTCAAAAGATTTTAAGAAAGGAACATAGGTTTCAATCCTCTTTAGAAACACATCAATTTTTGGTTCGAAAGATACTTTTCGCTTGCCTTCAAAAAAAACTTCAAAATGAAATTGATTATCAGCTTTTATCTTCTTTTTAAGCACGACCTCAGTTTTGGTCTTACATTCCTCTAGGGTGTAACTTATAGACGTATTTTTAGGTAATTGTTCTCCATACTTTCCCCAGTATTTTACCAAAGCGATGTTGCTAGGGGCTTCAGAAGAGTACTTTCCTAGTTCTGGTAAAACAGGAGTAACCTTATATATAAAATCTTGATTTTGCATTCTTTAAATTTCACACAAATATAAACAAAGACTCTAGTAAAGCTAAGCGTTGCACATCTGGAAAAATAGTAATACTTTGCTTTTATAACTAAACTTATGAAAGCCTCTACATTGGTAAGAATCTTTATTGCAATACTAGTATGCTTAGGGATAGGATTTTTAGGATCCATCGCTACTCAAACTAGTGTAGATACTTGGTATGCCACTTTAAACAAACCGAGCTTTAATCCACCCAACTGGCTGTTTGCTCCTGTATGGACAGTTCTATACATTTTAATGGGAATTTCTGCTGGTATTGTTTGGAGCAAAGGTTTTTATCATGTGTGGGTAAAAACTGCACTTTATCACTTCGGTATTCAATTGATTTTAAATGCCTCTTGGTCTATTGTTTTTTTTGGTTACCAGTCACCTTTTATAGGCTTAATTACCATTATAGCTCTTAATATACTCGTCTTACTCACTTTCAAATGGTTTAAGATTATCAATAAAACAGCAGCATATCTTCTTATCCCTTACCTACTTTGGATCGCTTATGCTACTGCGCTTAATTTTGAAATCTGGAGACTAAATTGAATTCCTTTAGATAGTTCCTAAAGCGTAAAGTTGTTTTAAATTAGGCTGCTCACTTCCTCCAGCAGGTTCTAAAGTAATACCAAAACCTTCAGATTCTGGAACATTTTTAAATCTAAACACTCTATTTTCTGAAGAATTTGTCTCGGCTAAAAGCCCTATACTTTTTGGTGTGAGAGGTTCAAATTTAAGCGACCAAGCTTGATAAACCATACCTTCTGGTGCCTCTGGCAACCTGCTGATGTCCAAAATCAGCTGTTCTTTTTCATCTGTATAAAAGGCTACTACAGAACTATTTGGAGAATTTAATTTATTTCCTGGCAACGTCAGTTTACGTGTACTTGGATCTCCCATTTGTAAAAACAGTTCTTCCAAAGTCTCAACTTTCTGTGAAGCTTCAGTAACTTGAACCTCTTTCATTTCTAATTGTGAATTCACAACTTCTATGTCATTTTGAAGATCTTGATTCAATTTCAATAACCAAAGGATACCCCCTAACAAAAGAATTGCTGCAGCCCATCCAAAGTAGGAGTAATTGGAAGTGATAATTTTTACTTTAGGTTTGTGTTGAAAGGATTTCGATCTTAATTTTGTTACTACTAATTCTTTAATGGAAGGGTTTACAACTGGAGATGTCGCTTTAGAAAGCTCCAACAAAATGGTTTCAATCGATTCTACTTCCGCTTGAAGTTCAGGATCTTTGGCTACATCTTGAGCAATTTTAGCTTGCTCTTTGGGTGAAAGTGCTCCGTAAACATAAAGCTCAAGCAATCCAGATTCTATATAGTCTTTGGTATCCATATTATCCTAATGTTTCTCTTAGTGAGTTTAAGCAACTTCTATTTCTCGACTTCACTGTTCCTAAAGGGATGTCTAATGTCTCTGAAACTTCCTTTTGTGTGTACCCTTTAAAAAAAAGTAAATCGATTAATTTTACACACATTGGCTTAAGTCTGTCTACAAATTTTCTTAGGCCATACCCATCACTCTGACTATCTAAATCCATATCATCTTTTATGAAAAAGGAGAAGTCATCAAAATCAAGGTTTTTACGTTTGTTTTTATAAGATTTTGACCTGACTTTATCTATCGCTGTATTTCTTGATATATTCAATAGCCAAGTAAAAAAACGCCCTTTATCAGAGGAATAAGAATCAGATTTATTCCATACTTTAATGAAGACATCTTGAAGAACTTCTTCAGCAATTTCTACATCTTTAACTATATTATTTATAATTCCAAAAATATTTTCAGAATACATATCATAGATTTGAGAAAAAGCAACTTCATTTTTTTTCTTCAACTGTAAAATGAGCTCGTCTGGTTGCATTTATAATTTTTTCTAAAACTACTTAATTAAAACCATTTGGCAAATCTTCTTTAAAAAAAGGAAATTGTGAAATGCTAACCACAATTTCCAATCTATCAACAAAAAAACCTTTACAAAAAAAACTCTATCTATATTTATTTACGCAAATAAGTCTCTTAAGGTTTATCCTATTATTTGAAATCAATTGTAGTTTCACACGACTATATCTCTAAAAGCGTATTTTCGCGGCTTATGAAAATGATAAGAGTTATTATACCAGCGTTTAACGAGGAGAAGTCCATTTCTAAAGTTATTGGTGATATCCCTCCTCACGTGACAGAGATTATTGTCGTAGACAATAATTCTACAGATCACACCAACAAAGTTGCTGCCAATGCTGGTGCAACTGTTCTTTCAGAATCCAAATCTGGCTATGGGAATGCTTGCTTGAAGGGCTTATCTTATTTAAAAACTCTGGACCAGAAAACCGATATAGTTGTCTTTTTAGATGGCGATTATAGTGACTACCCCGAAGAAATAGACAAAATCCTCGCGCCAATTATCAATGATCATATTGATTTTGTGATAGGAGCTAGAGTCAAATCAAAACGAGAATCTGGCTCAATGACTTTTCCGCAAGTATTTGGTAATTGGCTAGCTACATCACTGATGCGAGTTTTCTTTACATCAAAATTTACAGATCTAGGCCCTTTCCGGGCTATAAAATATAAAAAGCTATTAAATTTAAAGATGGAAGATAAAACCTACGGGTGGACTGTAGAAATGCAACTGAAAGCTCTAAAACAATCTTTATCTTACGCTGAAGTTGAGGTTCGTTATAGAAATCGAATAGGACAATCTAAAGTGTCTGGAACTGTAAAAGGGGCAATTATGGCTGGCATAAAGATACTAGGTTGGATTTTTAAATATACATTTAAATGACACTTGACTATATTATAATTGGTATTTACAGCATTGCTTTATTGGTTATATTGCTTTACAGTTTAGCACAACTTCAACTTGTTCTGAATTATAAAAAGGCTAAACAGCAAGTTTCAAAAAACCCTATTGAACCCCAAGAGTGGCCAAAAGTGACTATCCAACTTCCACTTTACAATGAAAAATATGTAGTAAAGCGATTATTGGATAATATTTCTAAACTAGAGTATCCTTCCTCCCAACTCGAAATTCAGGTTCTCGACGATTCTACAGACGAATCTAAAGATTGTACAGAAAAGCTGACTGAAGACTTAATTCAAGGAGGTATAAATGCTAAATACATCCATAGAACCAATAGAAAAGATTTTAAGGCCGGAGCTCTACGCGAAGGCTTGGATGTCGCTAAAGGAGAATTTATAGCGATTTTTGATGCAGACTTTTTACCTCAGTCCAACTGGCTAAAGCGAACTATTCCTCATTTTAACGCACCTCATATTGGTGTAGTGCAAACCCGTTGGGGACATGTGAACAGAAATTACAGCCTATTGACCAAAATACAAGCCTTTGCTTTAGATTTTCATTTTCTCGTTGAACAAGTAGGAAGAAAATATGGGAACCATTTCATCAACTTTAATGGAACTGCAGGTATATGGAGAAAATCTTGCATTTTAGAGGCCGGGAATTGGCAGGGAGATACACTTACAGAAGATCTAGATTTAAGCTACAGAGCCCAACTCAAGGGTTGGACCTTTATCTATCTTAAAGATGTGGTTACTCCAGCAGAACTCCCAGTCGTTTTAAGCGCAGCAAGGTCTCAACAATTTCGATGGAATAAAGGGGCTGCAGAGAACTTCAAGAAGAATTTTTGTAAAATTTGGAAAAGCAATGATCTAAAGCTACTTTCTAAATTACACAGCTTTTTTCATTTACTTAATTCCAGTATGTTCTTATTGATTCTAACCGTAGCTATTTTAAGCATCCCTATCCTTTATATTAAGTTTCAACAAGAGTCTTGGGATATTATATTTTATATTTTGGCAGCTATGGGATCTAGCACCTTTATTTTTATATATGGATATTGGACCAGTTATAGAGACATACATAAAGGTGGATTGGTTTCTTTTTTAAAGTTTGTTGGCTTGTTTATCACTTTTTTCTCAATTGCTATGGGGCTTTCCGTTCATAATAGTCTGGCGATTTTAGAAGGTCATTTTAATAAAAAATCAGCTTTTATTCGCACACCGAAATTCGATATTTCGTCTAATACAGATACTTGGAAAGATAAAACATACATCAACAAAAAACTTTCTATCCTTAACGGCATAGAGTTTTTACTCTTTTGTTATTTCATATATGGTTTATATAGCGCTTATCTCACTCAAGATTTTGCTTTGGTCATTTTCCACTTGATGCTCACCTTTGGTTTTGGTTATATTTCTTTCAAAACCTTATTTCCCAATCACTGATGAACTCAAAAGCTTTGCATATTTTCCTGAGGTTTTTTTGCGTGACATTACTTTGCATTCTATACTATTGGATAGGGTATAGATTGGATAAAAGCAGCTTTTGGTTGCTGTTCTCTCTTTACACAATAGCTTTTGCGACCTCCTATTACTTAATGCAAAGCGGTGTCAAATTAAAATATTTAATCGGTCTAAGCTTTGGCTTAAAGCTTATTTTCCTTTTTGCTATTCCTGAATTATCTCAAGATTTTTATAGATTTATTTGGGACGGTATGCTAACAGTAAAAGGCTATAACCCTTATTTACATCTCCCTGTTGAACTGATGACTACTACAGAATTTAATTCTGAAAGTTTCAATGTGCTACTTTATGATAAGATGGGCGAACTGAGTGCCAATAATTATTCAAACTATCCACCTGTAGCCCAATTTGTTTATGCGTTTTCTTGGCAAATTGCTGGTGATAATCTCCTGCTAAATATTGTTTTATTAAGATGTTTCAACCTGATTGCAGAACTTGGAATATTGGTTTATGGTTTGAAAATTTTAAAAAAAATAAATTTACCAAAAAGACAGATATTGATTTTTATTCTAAATCCGCTTGTCATTATAGAATCTACTGGAAATCTTCATTTTGAAGTTATGATGATTGCTTTTTTTATCCTTGTACTCTATCAGCTCTCACAAAATAAATTTAAAACTGCTGCGGTATTTTGGTCTTTTTCAGCACTTTCGAAACTGATGACGCTCATGTTCTTACCCCTTCTGTGGGCCTTTTTTAGGAAACAAAAAACTAGTTTTATAAAATCAATACAAACCGCTTTAAGCTTTTATATAATTGTTGGTTTGTGTTTTGCTGGAGCCTATTTTATATTTTGGGACAAGGCTTTTTTGGGTAATTATCAAAGCAGTTTGGGGCTGTATTTCAATAATTTTGAATTTAATGCAAGTATTTATTATGTTTTACGATGGATTGGTTTTCAATTTGTAGGCTACAATCTTATCGCTATTTTCGGAAAAGCTCTGGCTTTTTTAGCCTTTTTAGTCATTTTGTGGTTAAGTTTTAGAAAAAAAGAAATTGACTTAAAAAAACTTTTTATACACATGCTTTGGGCTGTTACAGGCTATTATTTATTATCCACAATAGTCCATCCATGGTATTTGTTATTACCATTAGTTTTGAGTGTTTTTACCACTTACAAGTATATGTTGATTTGGTCTTATCTAGTGATTTTAAGTTACGCAGCTTACCAAACCGATATTGTAAATGAAAAAAGCTTACTCATCACTCTGCAATATGCAATAGTGATTGTAAGCTTAAGTTTAGAAATTATTTATCCAACATCGCTTAATCGATCTTAATCGCGCGTTTTTTCATTAAAAAATAACCGCCAATTGCCAATCCACCAATAAGACCTACCCAAATTTGTCCATCAATAGGAGCTGCATTGTCATCTACACTAAAACCGTCTCCGCCACCCCCTTCTCCAGGCAAACCTGGAGGGCCACCACCAGGACCACCAGGTTGGGCCATAAGTGATGCTACAGAAAAAAATGAAACAAGGAGAAAAAAAAGTGTTTTTTTAATTTTCATAAGTACTAATTAATTGTTAACAAAACAAAAGTAATCAAGATATTTTAATTCAATATTTAAATATTTTTGAATATTCACTAAAATTGCTTAAAAATCTAAAAAAAAATCAAATTGCCAAAAACTCAACAGAAATACTATAACATCACAAACTTAAAAAACATAGCCACTTATTTTTAAACTTATATATCTTAAAACAAATTATTTAAAGCTCGCATATAAATAGTGAAGGCAAACCATACTCCTTCTTAATTAACTATATTTATGTATTTAAAGCAATTAATATTAATGAAATGAGCTCTAGTTTAAATCAACTATTAGTTATGTATCAAGTTAATGGAACCATAAAAGCTTAAAAAAAATTCTCTTACAGCCAAGTCTGTATTGTAACTGCTTATTGTATAAAATCAAATAGTCTACCAGAAATATAGACCTGCAAACGATTGCCTCATCCTAAGTATGTCCGTTTAGATATGGACAAAGGTACACAAAGCGACAAGTGCAAATCTTGATACAGGAATTTTACTCAGTATACTGGTACTTTGATGGCCAGACATCATCGAGAGGATAAAGTTGTTGGTCACCTGAAGCTTATAGTCAAAGAAAAGAGCCTTGACGAAATTGTCTCGGCATTGGGCTTCAACAAAAAGACTGCCTTTAACTGGCGTCACAAGATGTGGGCCTCATTGGGTGCGAACGATGGAGATGACTTCACTGGTGTCACTGAAAGTAATAAGTCTTTCTTCCTAAAGTCTGAAAAGGATATAGAAGTCAAAAACCAAAGAAAAGGAGAGCCATAAGCAGTGATCAAGTTGTGATCATTGGATAGATTTTAGCGTGGCCACACTTGGACAGATCGGGAAAACCAATATTGTAAATGCCAAAACGTATAAAAAAAGGAAGCACAATTTTTGTGCAATGGTTCCCAACACGGCTGCAAACGCTTCGTCAAGAATATCAAGGCGGAGTTCCATCTCATAAATGTTTCTAAAGGTAAAGGAACATTCCATGTGCAACATATAAACTCGACACACAACAGGATGATAAAATGGATTGGCAGTAGGTTTGGAGGTGTCCACCAAACACCTACAGCAGTTCATCCTTGGTATTTGTTATTACCATTGGTTTTGAGTGTTTTTACCACTTACAAATATATGTTGATTTGGTCTTATTTAGTGATTTTGGGGTATGCAGCTTACCAAACCGATATCGCAAATGAAAAAAGCTTACTCATCACTTGCAATATGCAATAGTGATTGTAAGCTTAGGTTTAGAAATTATTTATCCAACATCTTTTAATCGATCTTAATCGTGGGTTTTTTCATTAAAAAATAACCGCCAATTGCCAAACCACCAATAAGACCTAGCCAAATTTGTCCATCAATAGGAGCTCCAGTATCATCTACACCATCACATGGTCCTGGAGGGCCACCAGGAAGACAAGGTCCGGCCATAAGTGGTGCTACTGAAAAAAATGAAACAACAATAAAAAAAAGCATTTTTTTAATTTTCATAAGCACTAATTAATTGTTAATTAATTGTTAATGATACAAATATAGATAACTATTTTAATTTTTCATAATTATTTTTATATATTCACTAAAGTTGCTTAAAAATCTAAAGGTATATTTCAGATTGCTAAAAACTCGACATAAATACTAGAACCTTACAAACTGAAAAAGCATAACCCTTATTTTTTGACTTATATGTCTTAAAATAAATTACTTAAGGCTTGCATATAAATGGTAAGCACACTATAAGGGCATTTTAATTTAGCAATATTAATATATTAAAAACAATAAAATTCAATAATATTAGCTCTAGTATAGAGTAGCTATCAGTTGTATTTTAAGTTAATGAAAGCTTAAAAACAAATTCTCTTACAACCAGTTGCGCTGCGTAAACGTTTGTTGAAGGGAATCAAATATATACTAACAAATATCTGTAGGCAATTGCCTCATCCTAAGTATGTCCACTTAGAAATGGACAAAATTACGCAAAGCAACAAGTGCAAGTCTTGCCAGAGGAGTCTTACTCAGTACACTGGAATTTGGATGGCCAGCCATCAATGAGAGGATAAGGGTATTGGTTACCTGAAACTAATAGTCTAAAAAAAAGGGCCTTGACCAAATTGTCTCTGCATTGGGCATCAACAAAAAGACAGCCTTTAACTGGCGTCACAAGAGGTTAGCCACACTGGGCACGGACAATGTAGATGACTTTACTTGTATCGCTGAAAATGAAGAGGCATTCTCCCTCAAGTCTGAAAAGAGTATGGAAGCCAAAAAACAAGGAAAAGGGGTGGCAAATCCAGTAAGAAAAGTATAAGCAATAATTGGGTTGCGGTCATCGTGACCAAGGATAGAAATTCTGGGATAGTTTTGAGTGAGGCCAGGCTTGAACAGATTGGGAGGACCAATATTGTAAATGCCAAAGCTCATAAAAAAAGGAAACACCATTTTTATGCAGTGATTCCCAAAACAGCTTAGACAAAACTAGGTATATGAAAAGTATTTTGGAACTAAATATACGTTGTGAAAGTTCACGTATTATCATTTATTCTAAGGCTCATATTCCAATAAAAAAGCACAAAGTAGTAATGAAATTGAAAACATCACTACCATTTAAATTATCAATAGTAAAAATGCAAGTATCGAAGGACATACTATTTATTTAAATAATATCCATAAAAAAGGGATAGAAGTATTTAGCTCAGCATCCATGCAAGCTAAATCTTTTTCTAGTTTAACACTTATCACGGATTAAACCGTATTTGAAAATGCCATTGAAAACATCAAATACCAGATTAGATTTACTACTGATCAATTTACAGCGCAATACTTTAAATACTTATCACGGAATTGAAATGACTCAAAACATCCTCGCCTATTTTAATGTACACATCTCCTATTAACAAAGCCTTGAAGGAGACTTTTGGTCTGACCGAGCATCAGAGATGAAATTTATAGAACCGGCAACATTTAATATGAAAATGAATCAAAGAATAAGAAATGAAAACTTGCATGTATTTACCTTTTGTAAAAGCAGAACCTAACTTTAGAGATTTATGTATGCTAGAAACTCTTCCCAATAAAACCTATATATTTATTCGAGAAAAGGATACTTTGGATAAGGATATTGCATTTTAAAAAATACATATTGCTTAGGCAGAATTATAGATGAGCGGGACATGGTTATTATGGATATTTTAAAAAACTAGTTACCTTTAATTCTTGTCCACAATTCGGAAAGCAAGGCCTTTGCATCCTCTCTGTTTTTTGGCTCTTCAGTAATTATTAATTCGTTATTAACTTCAGATAAATGGTAAGAAAACACAAATTTCTCCGAAGCTGGATCTAAGCTTACTAAACCGAAACGCAAATCATTAAAATACAATTCATTCTCTCGTTCAGAAATTGTAAACCAACCGTGAGTTATATTGGTTAACCGCTCTAAGTTTTCGTATTTCAACAAGCCTTCTATTTTTTCATGCTGTTTAGGGTATGCCCTAAATTGAATTGGTTGTGAATCAAAAATAGAATACTCACCAATAAAAAATGCAGTTGGCGTTTTAACATTGGCAGACCATAATAAAATATTAAGGGGTGATGGTCTAGTCTCTAGTTCAGAGTAGGTGATGTTTTGAGCAGCTAAAGCATTTTCAAATTTATCGAAAGCAAATCCTTTCGACACCAGAGACAGAATAAGATAGCTAGAACTGAGTATCAATCCCCATCGATTCAATCGACGGCGCTTTACAGAAGTTCTATGACACCTTGAAGCCGCTATTAAACAAATTAAAAATGGTAAGGTATATAATGGATCTATCACAAAAATTGATTTGAAGGCTATTCTCAAGTCAAAAGGCCAAAAAAACTGAGTTCCCCAAGTTGTAAAACAATCTAGCAACGGGTGGGTAAAGAGACCCAAAAACACGAGTAAAGACCAGTTTTTCCAGCTCGCCTGTTTATGAATTCTGGACAACAAATAGCCCAAAATAGGAGCCATAAGAACTGAGAATACGATAGAATGTGAAAACCCTCTGTGAATCTCTAAAGCAGTAACGGTGTCGTAGAAGTTACCTATAAAGACGTCCAAATCTGGAATAGTACCCGCAATGGCTCCGTATATCACTGCTTTGTTGCCCACTTTACGTCCTAGAACCAGTTCTCCTACAGCGGCACCTAAAACAATTTGTGTTAGCGAATCCATTAAACGGTTACAAATTGAATCGTTTCTTTGTACGACTGCTTTAAAAGCACAGTTTTATCTTTTACTATATGCTGTATAGAAGCATTATCATAATGACGTATGGTAAATAGAGAGACGCCTTTCTGATGGTCAACTTTAAATTTCGCCTTAAATATATCAATCAATTTATCTACGTTTTTAAATTTATTATCTACACAAACTGAAAAACTAATCGCTGAATTCTGAATAAGATCTACCTTAACTTGATATTTGTGAAAAAGAGCAAAAACCTCACTGATATTTTCTTCTACAAAAAATGAAAAATCTAAGGTGGAAAGTGAAAGAAAAACCAAATCTTTTTTAACAATAAAGCAGGGTAACAAGGGGCTGATTAATTTGCCTTTCCCAACTTTTGTTCCTGTATTTTTTGGATTATAAAACGACTTTACAAAAAGCGGTATTTCTTTTTGTTGCAAGGGTTGCAGTGTTTTAGGGTGAATGACAGACGCCCCAAAAAAAGCAAGCTCAATAGCTTCTTCATAAGAAATCTGCTCCAAGAGTTTAGTGTTTTCAAAGACATTAGGATCACCATTT
The DNA here is from genome assembly GCF_002836055.1 of Psychroflexus sp. MES1-P1E. Classification (GTDB taxonomy): domain Bacteria; phylum Bacteroidota; class Bacteroidia; order Flavobacteriales; family Flavobacteriaceae; genus Psychroflexus. The sequence continues at coordinate 19,333 of NZ_PJBS01000146.1, read as the reverse complement.
AGCACACCAGGGACATCTTTCCAAATCGTGACATTTTCTGCATTAAGACAATAGGCAAAAATACCTGCTGTATAGTCGGATCCTTCTCGTCCTAAGGTGGTTGAGAAATTATTAGAATCGGAGCCAATAAAACCTTGAGTAATACTTAATTCCTCCTTATTAATATGGTTGAAGATTTTTTGCTGAGTATTTTCCCAATTTACCTCAGCATCTCTGTAGGTATCATCTGTGTCTATTAAATTCCTACAATCGTGCCAAACGTTGTCAAACCCAACAGACTTTAGATAGTAGCTGACAATACTCGTACTAATAAGCTCCCCAAAGCCAATTACTTGATCATAAACAAAATCGTAATTTGGAGACTTATTTCTATCAAAGAAAATCGACATTTCATCAAAGAAATAATTGGTTTTGGTATAAACAGGATAAGATCTGTCTTCAAACAATTCATCTAAAATTTCATAATGGTCGTTTTTGAGTTCAGAAATCGCTAATGAAAAATCTTTGCTCTTGCTAAAATAAAGCGAGATAATAGTTTCAAGTTTATTGGTGGTTTTACCCATGGCAGAAATGATAACGACTTTCTGTTTAGGACCTGTCGTTTCTAAAACTGTAGCTACATTTCTTACCCCTTTGGCATCTTTTACAGATGCTCCTCCAAATTTGAATACTTGCATTTACTTGAAATTAAAATGGTTGATTTGCTCTTCGTCAAGTTGGACAGTACGCCATTCCTTAAAAACTTTAGCTCCATATTTTTCATAAAAATCGATAGCATTTGTGTTCCAGTCTAGTACCACCCACTCTACCCTTTTAATTTTTTGAGTTTTGGCGTACATTATAACAGACTCAAACAAAGCTTTACCAATAGATTTACCTCGCATAGGTTTAGTGACAATTAAATCCTCAAGATGGACCGTTTCTCCCTTCCAAGTAGAAAATCTTGAATAAAACAAGGCCATACCTATCACTTTAGAATCGACTTCAGCGACGAAACACTTGTATAGAGGATGTTCTCCAAAACCGAATCTGCGAAGTTCTTCTATGGTAACTTCTACGGCATCGGGTTCATTTTCATAAACAGCAAGTTCTTGAATATGCTCTAGCATATCCGGTAAATCCTCTTCAGTAGCAAACCGCACTTTAAAATCCATTTTTCAATAATTTAAGAGTAAAAATAATGAAGTAAAAATTAAAACGATTCACTTTCATGATTACATTATGTTTTTTTTCTATTTTTGGGGCAATTACAACGTTTTCGCTATGAAAAATACCAATCAAACTCTCGGAGAGTTTATTATTGAAAATCAAGAATCCTTTAAATATACATCTGGAGAGCTATCTAGACTCATTAATTCTATCAGATTAGCCGCTAAAGTGGTTAACCATGAGGTAAATAAAGCCGGTTTAGTAGATATCGTCGGCGACTATGGCAGTCAGAATATTCAAGGTGAAGATCAGAAAAAATTAGATGTTTATGCTAACGAGACCTTTATTCAAACCCTCATTAATAGAGAGATTGTTTGTGGAATTGCTTCAGAAGAGAATGATAGTTTTATAACCGTACATGGCAACAATAAAGATCATAAGAACAAATATGTGGTCTTGATGGATCCACTTGATGGTAGTTCCAATATAGACGTGAATGTCTCGGTGGGAACTATATTTTCAATTTATAGACGTATTACACCTATAGGCCAGCCTGTAGGAATGGAGGATTTCCTCCAACCAGGAAATCAACAAGTTGCCGCGGGCTACATCATTTACGGCACCTCAACAATGCTGGTTTACACCACAGGTCACGGCGTAAATGGATTTACGCTTAACCCAGCTATTGGAACTTATTATCTTTCTCATCCTGACATGAAGTATCCAGAGGATGGAAATATTTATTCCATCAATGAAGGGAATTATCTCCATTTTCCACAAGGGGTCAAAGACTACATAAAATACTGCCAGGAGCAACGCGATGGAGATCCTTACACCTCTAGATATATAGGGTCCCTAGTGTCTGACTTCCACAGAAATATGATAAAAGGAGGCATCTACATGTATCCTAAAAGCTCGAGTGCAGAAAAAGGAAAACTAAGGTTGCTTTATGAGTGCAATCCTATGGCTTTTATTGCTGAACAAGCGAGTGGAAAGGCCTCCGATGGTTTCCAAAGAATCCTTGATATCCAACCCACAGAGCTACACGAACGTGTTCCTTTTTTCTGCGGAAGTAAAAAAATGGTTGATAAAGCAGAAGACTTTATGAAAGCAGCTCATCCTAAAGAGGCAAAAGAAGCTGGGGCTTAATCTTCAGATTCTATAAAATACTTATAAAAATCGAATGAAAAGTTTCCTTCAAAAAGCTTTTTGGACTTGTTTACAATGCTTCGTGCCAGATCTTCAGAGTAGCCAAGACCTACAGCATATTTGATGATTAAAAATTCCTCAGCTTCATCCATCATACTATCCACATAAATTATTCTAATCAGATCAAATAAATATTCTAGCCTTTGGGTTTTAGAATTGATAGCAAACACTGGAAATGAGGCTGAATTATCGAGTATTTTTTCATAGTTCTCTTCAGACACATCAAATTTCTTTGAAAAACGCTTTAACAACTTTTCCTCAGTTGGCTTTATTTCTCCATCTATGGCAGCAAGGGTGACTAAGTTGGCGAAATGATTAAGTTTTGTTGATTTTCTTATATTTTCGTAAAAATCTTCAGTGGACATGGGTTGAATTTTTAGTAAATATAATGATATTTAAGTCTTAAAATTATATTGAATTTCATTTTTGTAATTTGCAATATCATGAAGAAAAAAATCATTGGAAGATTGGACAAGGCTAATTTTCCTAACTTAAATTTAAAAGACATCTCTATAAAAGTGGATACTGGTGCCTACACCTCTTCCATTCATTGCGAAAATATGGAGGAAAAAGAAGATGGTCTGCATTGTCTCTTTTTAGATAAAGAGCATTCAAAATACAACCATAAGCCTTTAATTTTCAGTAATTACAATAAAATAAGAGTGAAAAGCAGTAATGGAATTGCTCAAAAAAGATATGAAATAAAGTCTAACATCGAAATTTTTGGAAAAGTTTATAAAATTTCACTTTCTTTGAGCAATAGAAAAGAGATGAAACATCCCGTACTTTTGGGGCGTAAATTCTTGAACAAAAAATTTATAGTCGACCCAGAATTAAAGAATGTATCCTATAATAATTTTCAGCATGAACATTAAAATTTTATCGAGAAATCCAAATTTATATTCTACAAAAAGACTTGTAGAAGCTGCCGAAAAAAGAAAACATGACGTTCAGGTTATAGATCCTTTAAAATGTGATTTGGTCATTGAAAAGCGCAATCCAAACATATATTATAAAGGAGAATACATTCTGGACACCGATGCTATTATCCCAAGAATTGGAGCTTCGGTTACCTTCTATGGAACTGCCGTTGTGAGACAGTTTGAAATGATGGGAGCTTTTAGCACTATAGATTCTGAAGCCTTGGTGAGAAGTAGAGATAAATTAAGAAGCTTACAAGTTTTATCGAGAGCAAAAATAGGCCTTCCAAAAACAGTCTTCACCAACTATTCTAGAGATGTAAATGGTGTAATTCAACAAGTTGGGGGCACTCCCTTGGTTATTAAGCTTCTAGAAGGCACACAAGGATTAGGCGTGGTCTTGGCCGAAACTAAAAACGCAGCCAAATCTGTTATTGAAGCATTTAATGGTCTTCAGGCTAGAGTGATTGTTCAAGAGTTCATCAAAGAAGCTAAAGGGGCAGACATACGAGTATTTGTGGTGGACGGCCATGTTGTTGGTGCTATGAAAAGACAGGGGAAAGAAGGAGAATTCCGTTCAAACCTTCACCAAGGAGGTTCTGCTGAAGTCATTGAACTTACAGACGAAGAAGAAATTGCAGCAATAAAAGCAGCTAAAGCTATGCGCCTAGGAGTGGCCGGAGTTGATTTATTACAAAGTTCTAGAGGTCCTCTAATTTTGGAAGTGAATTCTTCGCCTGGTCTCGAAGGTATTGAAAAAGCAACGGGGAAAGACATCGCTAGGACTATCATCCAGTTTATTGAAAAAAATGTGTAATGCCACACATCGATTCTAAAAACGTTCTTCACATCTTAGAGAGAAAAGTATTTCCAGGAGAAAAGGCACGTATCAATTTTAATACTGCAAAACTATATACAACAACTTCAGTAGAGGTTCCTGTAATCATAGAACGGGCAAAAAAACCAGGCCCTATCCTTTTGGTGACCGCTGGAATTCATGGCGATGAGATTAACGGAGTAGAGACGGTAAGGCAATTTATAGCTAAAGGCATTCACAAGCCTACCCGAGGAACGGTTATTTGTGTCCCCGTTCTCAATGTCTTTGGATTTTTGAATATGAAACGGGAATTTCCAGATGGAAGAGACCTTAATAGAATGTTCCCTGGATCCAAAAAAGGAGCTTTAGCAAGTAGATTTGCTTATCAATTTGCGACTGAAATTCTACCTATTGCAGATCACTGCATCGATTTTCACACAGGTGGTGCTAGTCGTTTTAATGCTGCACAAATTCGTGTAGAAAAAACCGACAAAGCCTCTGAGGATCTAGCAAAAGTTTTCAATGCTCCGTTTACGGTTTACTCTTCCACTATCAAGAATTCTTACAGGAGTACTTGTCTCAAACAGGGCAAGACCATTCTTCTCTTCGAGGGGGGTAAATCTCAAGATAGCAGCAAACGCATTTCAAAATATGGTGTAGATGGTTTAAAGCGAATCATGAAACATTTTGACATGCTAAAATCTGATTTTAATGCTGAGGATCCTCTAGAGCCAACAAAATTTATTTCCAGCACCTATTGGATGAGAGCCAAATATAGCGGACTTCTTCACATCAAGATTCCTATTGGAAAATACGTACAACGAGGAGAATTTGTAGCCACTATTACAGATCCATATGGAAGTTTTAGGCATAAGGTAAATGCTAGCAACACAGGTTATATAATTAATTCTAACCAATCCCCAATCGTTTATCAAGGTGATGCGATTTTTCATATTTCCAAAGAGGACACAGATGGATAAGAGCAGTATAAGACAAAAGTATAAAGCGTTAAGACGGAATATGTCCTTAGACCAAATTGATGAGCTAAGCCTTCAAATGGCCAACCAAAGTTTAAAACTCGACATTTGGAATTTTGAATTCTACCATATTTTTCTAGCTATTGAAAACCAAAAGGAAATCAATACAGAATATATACTTCAAATTATCTTTGGAAAAGACGCCAATGTGGTCATCCCGAAAATGAAAGGTAAAGATCTTCAACATTATTTATTGACAGATACCACTAAACTAAAACTTAACCAATGGAAGATTCCAGAACCTGTGAACGGAATTAAAATAGATCCTCAACAACTGGATCTTGTCTTTGTTCCTTTACTTGGATATGATACTTTAGGGAACAGAGTTGGTTACGGAAAAGGATTCTATGATAGGTTTTTATCGAGCTGTAAAAAAAACGTCATCAAAGTAGGTCTCTCTTTTTTTCCTCCAGAGGAGAGTATTTTAGAGGTCGAAGATTTTGATATGGCTTTAGATTATTGCATTACTCCAAAAACTGTTTATACCTTCAAACAAGGCTAGTCTTTACAACCACAATCTCCAGAACCACAGGAGGACGAGGCCGTTTTAGATTTGAAAAAGAATTTCTTAATCAAAAAAGCTATGGCTGTCATAAAAATAAGAAGAACTAGAATTTCTTGTAACATCGATCTATTATTTTAAAATTTGAAAAGCTATTAAAGCAACCACATAAGCAAATCCTGACATTCCAAATAACTGTATCATCGGCCACTTCCAAGTTCCAGTTTCTTTCCTTACAATAGCTAATGTACTCATACACTGCATTGCAAAAGCATAAAATAGCAAAAGGCTAATTCCACTTGCAAAGGTAAATAATGGACCTCCTAAAACTGGATTGGTCTCTGCTGCCAATCTGCTTTTTATGGTTTGCTCATCATCATTTTCAACACTATAAATCGTCGCTAAGGTGCCTACAAATACTTCGCGAGCTGCAAAAGAACTGATGATCGCTATTCCTATTTTCCAATCGTAACCTAAAGGAATAACAGCTGGTTCTATAGCTCTACCTGCATAACCAATATAAGAATTCTTGAGCTTATAGGATGAGATTTCAGTATTTATTTCTTCTTGGGATAGCTCTGTCACATCTAAGGATGCAGTAACGATAGATTTAGCGTTATCAAAATCATCCGTAGGGCCATAACTTGCCAAAACCCATAAAACAATAGAAATAGCAAGAATAATTTTTCCGGCTCCAAAAACAAAAGATTTAGTTTTTTCGATCACCGTATAAAACACATTTTTAAAGATAGGCATCTTATAATCCGGCATCTCCACAACGAAGTAAGACTTAAATTCAATTTTTAGCATTTTACTAGCTAACCAGCCAGAGCCAATGGCAGTTACAAACCCAAGCAGATACAAAAGCATCAAGGTAATTCCTTGATAATTAAACACTCCAAGCCAGCGTTCGTCTGGAATTACCAACCCTATAATGATAAGATATACAGGAAGCCTCGCCGAACAAGTCGTAAAAGGCACAACTAGTATAGTCACTAGCCTTTCTTTCCAACTTTCTATATTTCTAGCAGCCATGACCGCTGGTATAGCACACGCCGTTCCGGAGACTAGAGGGACAATACTCTTCCCGCTCATCCCAAATTTTCGCATGATTCTATCCATCAAAAAGACGACTCTACTCATATAACCGGTTTCTTCCAAAATAGAAATGAACAAAAACAAAAAGGCAATTTGTGGAACAAAAATAACGACCCCTCCTATTCCTGGTATGATTCCTTCAGAAATTAGGTCTGAAAGCATTCCCAAAGGGAAAACATCTTTTACGTATTCGCTCATCGCCAAGAAACTTTCGTCAATGAAATCCATAGGATAAGTCGACCAGTCATAAATAGTCTGGAAAATCAAAAAAAGAATAGCTAAGAAAATCACATAACCCCAGAATTTATGAATCAAAAGCTTATCTATAGATGCTCTTAAGCCTTTTGCTAAAGCTAAATCCTTCGTCAAGGTTTCTTTTAAGGTTTCATTGATAAATTGATACCGCTTTATAGTTTCCTTTTGCTGAAGGCGTTTAATTTCTGAATCTGATTTTGGTTGAAATCCATTTTGTGATGTCATCCTATTCCTATTGGTTTTACCAAAATTGACATCTTGAGTAATCACCAACCATAATTTATACAAATCTTGTTTAGGATAAGCTTTTTTTAAAGATTCAAAGTACTGCTTATCTATTTTTGAAACCTCTAAACATGGATTTACAGATAGCTTTTGATGATCCATTATAGATTGCTTAAGCTCTGTAAACCCTTTATTTTTTCGGGCACTTATAAGATTAACTTTGGTCTTCAGTCGTTTTTCTAATAAACCCACATCTAGTTGAATACCTTTTCTATCCATACGATCTGCCATATTAATAGCTAAGATGGTAGGCAAACCTAAATCCTTGATTTGGGTAAACAATAACAGGTTTCGCTTTAAATTTTCAATATCACTTACAACGACAACAACATCAGGGTAATCTTTATCATTTTTATTCAACAGTAATTCAATGACCACATTTTCATCTAAAGAAGTTGCATTAAGACTGTAGGTTCCTGGAAGGTCTAAAATATGAGCTTTCAGGTTTCTGGAGAGTTTTACAACCGCTTCTTTCTTCTCCACAGTAATGCCAGGATAGTTCCCAACCTTTTGGTTGAGACCTGTCAAGTTATTAAATACCGAAGTTTTACCTGTGTTGGGATTTCCAACTAGAGCGACATTTATTTGTTTACTCATCGGGAATAAGTTCAATATGAATCAGCTTTGCTGTTTCTCTTCTAATGGATAAAAAAGTATCATTAATATTAAGGTAAAGTGGGTCTTTAAAGGGAGCAATTTGTATCAATTCAACATGATTTCCTGGCAAACATCCCATTTCTAAAAGCTTGAGTGGTATATCCTTAGAAGTCATCTCACCAATGATAGCTTTCTGTCCTTTTTTTAAACTAGCAATCGTTAACATTTATTTAGAATGGTTTTAAACAAAGATATGAAGCTTTCATGAAAATCAACACGCTCTTAAGCATAATTACCACTAGATTCTAAAATGAGTACAATTTAAGACTCTTCATCTATTTAGAGAAAGGTATTGTAAAGCCTTAGGGAAAAAATTATATTTGCCTCTCTCTTAAAATAAATGAAATGATAATTAAAAAAGTAGTTGAGCTTCTCGAAAGCGATCAAGTTCTACAGGAATATAAAGTTAATGGTTGGGTGAGGGCCTTTAGGAGTAATCGGTTTATCGCTTTAAACGACGGGTCTTGTTTAGAAAACTTACAATGCGTCGTAGATTTTAAAAATACCGATGACGACGTTTTAAGGAAAGTAACAACAGGTGCTGCGATTTCTGTTTCTGGTACTTTAAAAGAAAGTGAGGGAAAAGGACAGAGTGTAGAATTGGAAGTGAAATCCATCACCATTCTTGGAGAAGCCCATCCAGAAGAAGTGAAGAAAACTATTCTTCAACCTAAAAAGCACTCTTTTGAAAAATTAAGAGAGCAAGCACATTTAAGAGTAAGAACAAATACGTTTGGTGCGATAATGAGAGTGCGATCCAAATTATCTTTTGCTGTTCACCAATACTTTAATGATAACGGTTTCTTTTATGTGAACACGCCTATCGTTACTGGTAGTGATGCTGAGGGAGCGGGAGAAATGTTTAAAGTCACCAACTTAGACTTAAAAGACCCACCAAAAACTAAAGATGGCAAAATTGATTATTCCCAAGATTTTTTTGGAAAAGAAACTAATTTAACGGTTAGCGGCCAATTGGAAGCTGAGACTTACGCTATGGGCTTAGGTAAAGTATACACCTTTGGACCCACCTTTAGAGCAGAAAATTCCAATACGACTAGACACCTAGCGGAATTCTGGATGATTGAACCAGAAGTAGCCTTTTGTGATTTAGAAGGCAATATAGATTTAGCCGAAGATTTCATTCAACATGTCTTGAAATATATCACAGAGCATTGTAAGTCAGATTTAGAATTTTTAGAAGATAGACTTCTTGAAGAGGAAAAATCTAAACCAGAGAAAGACAGATCACCGATGCCTCTGCGTGAAAAAATAGATTTTGTCCTCAAAAATAATTTCAAAAGAGTTTCCTATACAGAGGCTATTGATATCTTAAGAAATTCGAAACCTAACAAAAAGAAAAAATTCAATTATATCATTAAAGAATGGGGGGCAGATTTACAAAGTGAACACGAACGCTATCTCGTAGAGAAACATTTTGAATGTCCTGTAGTGATTTATGATTACCCCGCTGATATCAAAGCCTTTTACATGCGACTGAATGACGATGGCAAAACCGTGAGAGCCATGGATGTTCTTTTTCCCGGTATTGGCGAAATTGCAGGAGGTTCACAAAGAGAAGAGCGCTACGATGTTTTGCTTTCTAAAATGCGAGAAATTGGAATAGATGAAAAAGAGTTGTGGTGGTATTTAGACACCAGAAAATTTGGAACTTGTGTTCACTCTGGCTTTGGATTAGGCTTTGAACGCCTTGTGTTGTTTGCTACAGGAATGTCGAACATAAGGGATGTCATTCCTTACCCTAGAAGCCCACAAAATGCAGAATTTTAAACCAGGAAATTGCATTGAAAGTCATCACGTCTTAGCCCTAGGAAAACAGATAAGGCTTCAGGACTATGGATTTACTGTGTTTGTTTCAATTAAAACTAAAAGCGCTTTAAAAAAGGCCATTAAGAAGGGTCTCCTCTTTCTTGATGGTCGGGTTGCTGAAACATCAGATTGGATAGAAGAGGGCCAAGTTCTGGAGTTGTTTGCTGAAGAACTTCTTCATAAAAAGAAAATTTTCCCCTTACAACTTAAAGTTATTTTTGAGGATGACTCTATGGCTGTTGTAAATAAGCCTGAAGGATATCCTACCAATGGGAATTATTTTAAAACCATTGAAAATGCCTTAACCTATAATCTAAAGACCTCTTCAGAAAGAGATAAACTCCCCTATCCACAGCCTGTTCATAGACTCGATAATCCGACATCTGGCCTATTGATTATTGCTAAAACGCTTTCATCAAAATCCTATCTGTCAGTTTTATTTGAGCATAATAAAGTTCATAAAATCTACTTAGCTATTGTAGAAGGACACTTTGATGGCCTTAGTGATATCATAAGTCTAGATATTGATGGAAAACAAAGTTCTACCAACTATAGCGTTGAAAAGATGTTTAAAATAAGCCAAGAAAAGTTCAGTTTACTGAGCTTAAAGCCAAGCTCCGGGAGGACTCATCAGCTGAGAATACACCTTTCAAAAATTGGTCACCCAATAGTTGGAGATAAAACTTATGGTTCCCTAACGCTATCTAATAAACTAATGCTGCACGCTTCCTCTCTTGAGCTCCGTCATCCTAAAACTGATAAAAGTTTAAGTTTCGAAACAGAAGTACCACATAAATTCGTTAAATTTATAAATAGAAGTTTGTAATCTTTTAGATTTGAAATGTGATAACCCAACCTGATTTTGATAAGGGTTCTCCACCGAATAAAAAAAAAAAGAATATACTATAATGCTTAAACAAGGCCTAAATTTAAAGTTATCACAAAAGCTGTCTCCTCAACAAATCCAGTTGATGAAGCTGATACAGCTACCTACCATGGCTTTTGAGCAAAGAGTAAAGCAGGAATATGAAGAAAATCCTGCCTTGGATGCAGGTAAGGAAAAGGACGAATTTGAAGATGAATTCAGTAATGAAACTGCCGAAGAGGAAAGGGATATTATTGAGACAGACTTTGATGTAGATGATTATTTAAGTGACGATGAAGTTCCTAGTTATAAATTAAAGGCCAATAATTACAGTGCCGATGACGAAGATAAACAAGTTCCTTATGCCTCTGGCACTTCCTTTTCTCAGTTTCTTAAGACACAGTTGCAAACCTTCAGTTTTAGAGAAGATCAGGAAGAAATAGCCTTTTTTCTAGTCGGCAGTGTCGATGATAGTGGATATATAAGGCGTTCCCTTATAGATATTGTAGACGATTTGGCTTTTACTCAGAATATTTATACCGACGAAGAAACCGTAGAAAAGGTCCTAAAAATAGTTCAATCTCTAGACCCAGCTGGGGTTGGAGCTAGAGACTTGAGAGAATCTTTATTGATTCAACTCCACAGAAAAAATAAGACAGAGAGCGTAGACCTTGCCTATAGAATCGTGGATGAAACCTTTGATAAGTTCAGTAAAAAGCATTATGAAAAGCTCATTCAAAAATTTTCCATCTCCGAAAAAAAACTCAAAAAAGCTATTGAAGAAATTGAACATCTCAACCCAAAACCTGGCGCTTCTTTTTCTGGAAATAGTAGAACGGTAGAACATGTAATTCCTGACTTTGCCATTCACATAAAAGATGGAGAGCTGGAACTGACCTTGAATGGCAGAAATGCTCCAGAAATGCATATTTCTCGTGATTATTCTAATATGCTGAAGGGATACAAAGAATCTATTAAAAAAACCAAAGAACAAAAAGAAACAGTTTTTTTCATCAAACAAAAACTAGATTCTGCAAAGTGGTTTATCGATGCTATAAAACAAAGACAAGACACCTTGTACTCTACCATGTATTCTATTATGATTCATCAAAAAGACTATTTTTTATCTGGTGATGAAAGGAGCTTGAAGCCGATGATTCTAAAAGATATCGCTGAGAAAATCAATATGGACATCAGCACTATTTCTCGAGTGGCTAATAGCAAATATGTGGAAACCCCTTATGGAACTTTTTTGATTAAAAGTTTCTTTTCAGAATCAATGACAAACGAAGAAGGAGAAGAAGTATCCACTAGGGAAATTAAAAAGATCTTAGAAATGACTATTGATGCAGAAGACAAAAAGAAACCACATACCGATGCTAAATTGGCTCAGATTTTAAAAGAAAAAGGCTATCCTATAGCTCGACGAACTATCGCTAAATATAGAGAACAATTGGATTTACCTGTAGCCAGACTTCGTAAGGAAATATGAAATCACTAAGGCGATTTTCTAAAGCAGTAACCATTCTTGGTCATCCACTCTGGATGCCATTACTCGGGTGCTTGTATTACTTTTATGCTATTCCAAATTACTTAGATAACCAAATCATCATGGCAAAACTACTTGCCATTTCCATTCTTACCATTTTTTTACCTGTAGTTTTTCTGTTTATATCTAAGAATTTAAAACTCATTTCAGATTATGAACTTTCTAAAGTCAAAGAAAGGCGGCTATTTTTAATGCTTTTTATACTTCTTATCTTAGTGCTGCTCAACAGAATTATAGATGTCTACAACTATAGAACTCTATTTTATTTTTTCTCAGGCATCTTATTTTCTGGAATTATTTCGTTACTCTTGAGTATGTTTAAAGTAAAAATAAGCCTTCATGCTTTAGGAATAAGTGGATTAACCTGTTTCATTATTGGGTTGAGTTTATCTTTTCATATAAGTATGTTGTTATCAATCGTGTTCTTTACTTTATTCTTAGGCATTGTAAGTTCGTCTCGATTACTTCAAAACGCACATACTGTCCCAGAGATTTTCATAGGAATTATAGCAGGGTTTTTACCCCAATTGTATTTCTTTAGTTATTGGATATAACTAAAGAAAGAAAAATACGAGACCTGCTTTTATAGGGGTTATACTCACGCGCTCTCCTGTTGACTCAACTTCACCTTCAAATACGGGAATGAGACTCATGTTTACAAAGAAGTTGATGGCACCGTATCCAAAAGTGAGTTTAGCGCTCGTTCTAATGGAATTAAGAGCGTTAACATCTGTAACCGTAAATTGTTCTTCAACAGACTCGAAAGTAGATTTAAAACGAAATACATAGCCAACTTGGACACCGAGATAAACTCTCCAAAAAGCATACTTATCTATATCTGAAGATCTCCACCTCAACTCTAAGGGAACTTCAACAAGATTGGTCGTAAACCGGTTGACATCGTAGTTGCGATCTTGATTTATGGGAAGAAATATATCTTGGCCAACCTTAGAATTAACTTGAAGAGATTGACCAAATGTATTTAGATTAAAACCAAGCCCTAAGCCAATAGACAGATTACGACGTTTATTAATGGGCATGTCTCGGATATAACCGAACATGAGACCTCCGGAAAATCCGGATTGATCAACATCTAAAGGTAATTCTGTCAAGAAATTGAAGCTAAACCCAAAGTAAAACTGATCCTCTCTGTAGAGCGAGTCATTTTTATTTTCTTTTAACCACTCAAGCTTATCTTGAGCAAAAAGTGAAGAGACAGAAAGGAGAAGGAGTAAGAATCCTATAAATTTCATAAATGACTAATATGGAGGAAAGATAAGCTAGTTTATAAACTAAAAAAGGCATTTCTTAGTTAGAAATGCCTTTTTTAGTTTGGTAAGATCGACTGCTTAATCTAAATTAAGTCCCGCTTCACCTTGTTTAGTAGTATAATTAATTTTTAAAGCTTCTGCTTTGCGCAACTCTTGTTTAATGTCTGATACTAACCCCATATTAGTTTCTTTATCAACTTTCAAAGCGGTAGTCAACTTATCACGTAATTCTTCACGCTTAGATTGTCGTTCCTCTTTAATAAATTGTTGTACATCATTAATACTTGCGTATTTATCATTCAATTGTATTCTGGCTTCTGTACCAAAGGTCTCTTGGTATCTTGGTGAAGGTTTCCCTGCGTAGATATACATAATCAGATTTTTCTTATCCAATTTTTCAACTTGGTCTGCGAAAGGTAAAATATTTTGAACCTTAAGAGAATTGTCTCTCATTACAGTAACCACCATAAAAAAGAACAAAAGCATGAAAACAATATCCGGTAAAGATGCAGTTGAAATTGCTGGAGTTCCTCCATCATCTTTCTTTTTAAATTTTGACATAAGTACTCAAATTTTTATCGTTTAGGTTCTGTTTTAGATAGGTTCTGCTTCAGATAATTTCTGTGGAAATAAGTTTTTTATGACACCAATTTTTTCCTTCAACTTATCCTTATCCCCTTGAAATTCTGGATCGTTGTAAGCATCTTCCATTTCTGTAAAATCGATGTTGTATAACCTATTCGCCTCCCTATCTCTTAAGACGTTATAGGCGGCCACAAGTTCATTTTGGACCGCTATATATCTTCCGTATTGAGTTTTCCTGTCATTCTGTAATGAAACGACAGCTTTTATAGGATTATCCGAGGAACTAGTAATTCCAGGACCTTGGCAATAATCGCAAGCTTCGTCACCTAGTCCTCCACCATTATCAAGAAAATCAATAGTGGCTTGTCTAAGATTCTTAAACTCCATAATCTCGTCTTCAACAAATAAACCTCCATTAGAATTCACTAAAACAACAAAAATATTACGTTGCTTCAATATTGGTGGCTCTTCTTGTTCATCATCTATAGGAGGTAATTTCCTTGTAATTCCGCTATCAGTTTCTATAGTAGTTGTGACTAAGAAAAAGATAAGCAAAAGGAAAGCTATATCCGCCATGGATCCAGCGTTTACCTCTGGTGCTGCTCTTTTTGCCATAATTATTTGGTTATGATTTTTTTCACACTAGATAAAAACATAGCTAGTACTGCCAATGCTGCAAGTATGTAAAAGGCTACTAATCCAGCACTTACCCATCTAGATCCATTCTCAGATAAAACGCCACCGTCCCTTAAAGCTGTTTCAGTTCCGTTAGAAACGACATAGGAAATAACTATAATTAAGATAAATCCACCTAATGAAAACAGCGTTTTTTTGATATTCCCTGTGAAAAGAGCTTTAATCGCAAAGAAAAGAACAGATAATACGGTCACCCCTAAAATAAAGTAGGACACCCACATAAACGGAGTCAAAACACTAGATTGCAAGGCTGCATCCGCTTCTATCGCATCGTCACCAGCGTTGAGGATCCTTATAAAAAGGATAGCCCCCACAACACCAAAAACGATTTTTATGATATTAAATATTTTGTTCATATTGATTATTTATTTTTATGTGCAACTAAAATGTCAATAAGTGTAATTGAAGCATCTTCCATATCATTCACAATACTATCAATTTTAGCAATGATATAATTATAAAATACTTGAAGAATAATAGCTACAACTAGACCAAACACAGTTGTTAAAAGGGCGACTTTAATACCACCTGCCACTAAAGAAGGTTGCATATCACCAGCTGCTTCAATTTTGTCAAAAGCTTGAATCATACCAATTACAGTACCCATAAAACCAAGCATTGGTGCTAAAGCTATAAATAGGGATACCCAAGATACGTTTTTCTCTAGTTGTCCCATTTGAACTCCACCATAAGCAACTACAGCTTTTTCAGAAGCCTCAACACCTTCATGCATTCTATCTAGACCTTGGTAATAGATTGACGCTACAGGACCACTTGTATTTCTACAGATTTCTTTTGCAGCTTCTACACCACTACTCTTCATAGCATCCTCAACACTTTGAGCAAGCTTTTTAGAATTAGTTGTCGCTAAGTTTAGGTAAATAATTCTTTCAAAAGCGATCGCTAATCCAAGAATAAGACAAAGAAGAACAATACCCATAAATCCAGGTCCACCTTCAATGAAACGGTTTTTTAATTCTTGATGGAATCCTACACTTTCTTCAGAACTTTCTTCGGAAGCACTCGCATCGTCTTGAGCGAAATTGACAGCAGCTTCTGTAAAAACGCCAGAAGTGTTTGCTGCAGTTAAAGTTGTGTTACCAACTGCCATGATTGCCAAAATGGCTAAAATTGAAAATAATCTTTTCATTGTTGTCTGTCTTAGAATTAATAATTAGTGTTTAAGTGTTTTAATTTATATGAATAGCAGAGAGGAAGGGATTCGAACCCTCGGTTCCGATACAATCGGAACATACGCTTTCCAAGCGTACACCTTCGACCGCTCGGTCACCTCTCTAGTTTTAAAATGAACTTATAGTAATGAATAGCAAATAAATAAAAAAAAATAGTTTTACAAGTAGAAATGAGCGTTAATTTTTAATTCATTTCTCCACGCAGTGAAGTTTCAAATATAGTTTTAAATACTTTAGGCCCTAATTTTTTGGATAAAAGATACATCATTTTCCCGACAGCTGCCTCTGTGGTAATGTCCCCCCCACTTATAACTCCTAGATTTTTTAAACCTGTACTCGTAGCGTATTTGCCCATTATTACTGATCCCCCGACACACTGAGTCACATTTACAACTTTCACTCCTCGATCTATAACCGACTTTAAAAGCTCCATAAACCATGGATCTGTTTTTGCATTTCCACTCCCAAAAGTTTCCAAAACAATCCCCTCAAGATGCGGAATGTTAAAAATATGACTTAAAGTTTCATAATTAATTCCAGGAAATAGTTTCAATATGAGAATATTATCATTTAAGAGCTTATGAACTATCATTTTCTTTCTCATATTGGGCTTGATCAATTTATCATAGCTGATCTTGAGATTAACACCCGATTCTGCAATAGGAGGAAAATTTGAAGACGCGAATGCTTCAAAATGCTCTGCATTCACCTTAGTCGTTCTGTTAGCTCTGTAAAGTTTATATTCAAAGTAAAGTCCAACTTCTTTAATAACGGTTTTCCCCTGCTCTTTAAGACCAGCTAGCTGTATGCTAGTGATTAAATTTTCTTTTGCATCTGTACGCAAGTCTCCTATAGGAAGTTGAGATCCTGTGAAAATAATGGGTTTTTTTAAGTTCTCGAACATAAAAGAAATGACAGAGGCAGAATAAGACATGGTGTCGCTTCCGTGCAAAACGACAAATCCGTCGTAGTCTTCAAAATTGATTTCTATCAACTCCGCCAACTTTACATAATCTGTTATATCCATATCTGAAGAATCCACAGGGTCATCAAAACTTACCGTACTGATATCGTGTTCCAATAATTTCAACTCGGGAATATTAGATAAAAGCTCATCAAAATTGAAAGCCGCAAGGACTCCAGTTTCAGGATCTTTTACCATCCCAATTGTACCACCTGTATAAACGAGTAAGATTTTAGACATAACTGATGTTCTATTAAATTCCGAAGACCTCTTTTGAGTTTTCTGTGGTTTGCTTGGCAATATCCTCAAGACTTAAGTCATAAAGTTCGGCTAATTTCTCCGCAACTTTCAACACATAAGCACTTTCATTTCGCTTCCCTCTATATGGCTTTGGCGCTAAGTAAGGTGAATCTGTTTCCAGAACAATATGTTTTAAGTCAATTTCATTTAAAAACTGATCTATTTTACCGTTTTTAAACGTTGACACCCCCCCTATTCCCAATTTCATCTTGTAACCTATAGCTTGTTCGGCTTGAGCTTTTGTTCCTGTAAAGCAATGAAAAATACCGTACAAGTCCTTTCCTTTCTCTTCTTCAAGGACTTCAAACACCTCATCAAAAGCCTCCCTACAGTGAATCACAATAGGAAGCTTATAAGACTTAGCAAGTTGAATTTGACGCTTGAAGGCTTTTCTCTGGGCTTCTAAGAAACTTTTATCCCAATACAAGTCTATACCAATTTCACCGATGGCGTAGAATTTCCTTTTCTTGAGCTGTTCTTCCACATGTGTCAGCTCCTCTTCTACGGTTTCGGAGACAGAGGTCGGATGTAATCCCATCATCAAAAACATTTGCTCTGGATATCGATGTTCTAAATCGTACATGGCTTGCGTTGTTCCTGAATCTATAGCAGGAATAAAAAACCGCTTCACATTATTATCTCGTGCTCTTTGAATCATTTCTTCTCTGTCTTCATCAAAAGCTTCAGAATATAAGTGAGTGTGTGTATCTGTAATTATCATAAGGGCAAATTTATTTAAAACGAAACTTTATATTTGCCGAAAACTCTATAAATGTCTTCCTTAAAATCATTTTTACTAGAAAAGAAGTATAAAGCACTTAAAATGAATAGCACTGAGACTAATCATTTTGAATGTAAAGTCCTCATCAATGATGTTGAAGGAAGCTTTATCATAGATACTGGCGCTTCCAGTTCTTGTATCGACTTTAGTTATGCAGAGCATTTCAATTTATTTTCTGAAGATAGTAATATCAGAGCTGCTGGGGCAGGTGCGACCAATATGCTTACCAAGACGTCTACCAGAAACAAAGTGAGCATTGGCAAGTGGACCAAAAAGAAAGTCGATTTAATTTTATTCGATCTTTCTCACGTCAATAAAGCACTAAGCGATCATGATGCTGAACTAGTTCATGGCATCATAGGAGCCGATATACTCAAGAGAGGAAAGGCGGTTATCGATTATAAAACTGATTATTTGTACTTGAAGTAGATTAACAGTGTTACTTACAACTTGAAACAAATTATTTTACAGCTTAAATCAGGTTGATTTTTTTGACTTATTAATTAACCTATAAATAAAGTATGTAGGAAAAAGTAAGGGTATGAGTACCACAAAATTTTTCGAAATTATCGCAGAAACTACACCAAAAATGACAATTCCTGCCAGAAAGCCAATCAATAAGACATTCATGATTTTGGTATTCTTCGTTTTCTTATGTTCAGTGAGTTGATTGTCGTTTAACTCAGGTGGGGCATTTTTTTGTATTGTTCTAGTTTAAAAAATATGAATTGAAGTTTCTTTGTCTAACTAGTTAATGTCATTAGCTGAATTTAAAAATCACATATAAAAGTATTGATGATAGAATACTCATAACTATTAGAAACTTAGTCAGCTGTTTTTTCTTCTCCAACTTCATTTTAGCTCGACTATCTGCCTTTACTTTTTTAAGCTCAGATTCTGATAACTTGGGGAAATCAAATTCCGTTTTTGAACGAGAGGAATTGTGCATTAATTTTCTATCGGACCTCGCCTGCCGTTTTTGATTGCGTTCCTGTTTTCTCGCCAAGGTTGCTTTAAAATGTGATAAACTTCCATCTGCCATAAGTCTAAGTTTGATTAATTTGTATGTCTAAAATTCCTCTTTAGCATTCTACTGAACTGAAGCCAGAGGTGGAGATGGTTGTAATTTTGAAATAGAAAGTTTCGTTTTTATTTCGGCTTAAGATATTCTAATGCGTCCATGGCTTCTGATCCTCCTATCATTGCAAAAACAAAACCTCCAATTACTGAAGCTATCATAAGAATGATAAAACTAAAAAATAGGATTAGAATTATTAATAAAACTCGACCAATTATACTTGTGAATGACTTTTCTCTGTAATATCCTTTAAAAAACCAGATCATGATGATAGGTATTATTAAGAACGATAGAC
>NZ_PJBS01000004.1 GCF_002836055.1 Psychroflexus sp. MES1-P1E | reverse complement strand
CTTATTTTCTTGTGTAGTGATTGTCAAATTCTTTCCAAATATTTGAATTGTAGAAAGTTTTTGTTTGAGATTTTGGGTTTTTTGGATCTAATTTTCGATTATGTGCAAGTTTTTTATCTTGTTTTATTATTCTCATTAATGAATGTAAAGCTGTATTTACTTTAAAGTTTGAATATTTTTTATTTGCTGTATTTGTGATGTCAGAATATGAAAGGGGATATTGTAAAGTAATGTCTTCTTCAGTTATTTTTACTGGAACTCCGTCTTTATCATATCTCATTCCAATTCCATCAATTGTGTTAGATTTTTTAAAGCTGATATCAATTCCTATCGCTACACTAAATTTATCATCTAAAGGATCTGTTTCCGATACTTTCTTTTTTACGAAATTCAAGTAGTTTTTTACTTCTTCGGTTAAAACAGAAGTTGAATCAACTTTTGAGTCAACATAAGCTAAAGGCATTAAGTAAAAATTGTATTTTGAAAGATCAACTCTTGATTCCCAAAATTGAATCAATTCCATATAATTTTTGATACAAGCAAATCCTAATTCTTGGATTTCCTTCGAAATATCTGATGCGTTATGAAAATGTATAGAATTGTCTCTTAGTTCTATAAGAGCAAAAAGACTTTTAACTAAATTTAAACTTATTTTCTCTTCGTGTTTTCGTAATCTTAACATCGATTCGGCAAGACTAATAGTCATTGGATTTCGTGCTCTATTAAGCTTTGGTGTTAATACTTTAGATTTTTCACCATTTTTCTTTTTTTTGCTTTCCATTACATAAATGGAATTCATACTGTATTTTGATAGTTTTAATATTCGAGCTTTGAATAATAATTCCCACGCATTGATTGAAAGTATAGAAAATGTTTCCTCACGATATTTAAAATCAGGTTTGTTATAAATCTCAATTGCAGATAGCATAGAATTGATAGATTTATCTAATAAACTTTGATAAGTTTTATTAATCTTCATTTAGTTTGAGTGGATTTTTGTATGAC
>NZ_PJBS01000003.1 GCF_002836055.1 Psychroflexus sp. MES1-P1E | reverse complement strand
TCCAGACCACTGAGGACCATGAACTGAAGGGTTTAAGTTGGCTTGAAGCTTTGATAAAAACCTGTGACATTTTGTAACTGTTATAAATAAAAGTGTATTTTTATTAGATCATATAAAACAAATTTACCAAATTGATTTTTTATGAAATAAAATAAAATGGCCATTTTAATACTACTAATAAGCACTTTTAATATCATCCAAACCTTATCTTTTAATACTCATCATTATAAAATAGAAATGGATTATATTAAGTGGGGTATTTTTAGTTTCTCTTGTATAGTAATATGTTATGGATTGTATTTATTAATTAAAAAGAAAAAACCTTTAGTTAAAAATGAATAAGAAAAATATATTAGGAGTTGTAATTAGTTTGATTGGACTCGCTTTGATGGGTTTTGAAATGGGTAGAAGTTCAAAAATTGGAGAGAGTAACGAGACTCTGCATTATGCCGGTTTACTTATTGTTTTCAGTGGTGTTTTTATAGTTGTTTCGTTCAATAAAAAGAAAATTGATAGATAATCATTTAATAAAATGGCTGAATCTTGTTTTAATTGTAAAAGTTTAGTCAACGAAAATTATTGTGGAAGTTGCGGGCAAAAAAAATATAGTAGAATTGACAAAAAATATATACTAAGCGAGCTGGAAAACACAATTTTACAGACTAATAAGGGGTTTTTATATTCTATAAAAAACATAATTATAAATCCTGGGAAAACCGCAAGAGAATTCATCGATGGCAGTAGAGTAAATCATTATAAACCAGTTTTATTAGCCTTTCTTTTAAGCGGTATTTCTGCTTTTATTTCTTTTAATATTATTGGATTAATAGAAATAATGGAAGCGTATTACTCAAAAATGCATTTGAGTTCTCAGTTAATGAGTGATTATATGTCTTTTACAACAAGTTATAATTCTCTAATTATGCTTTCTACTGTTCCTTTCTTAGCGATTATCACCAAAATAGCTTTTAGGAAATGGGGGCAAAACTATTATGAACATATAGTGAT
>NZ_PJBS01000002.1 GCF_002836055.1 Psychroflexus sp. MES1-P1E | reverse complement strand
TATAAGAGTAGAATTGGTCTTTTTGAAAAGTGGTTGCTTGAAGAAAAGCTATTCGATATGCCGATTAACAGCATCACCAAAAAGACTGTTAATCAATATTTAAATGGTATTGTGCAAAAGACTAGTGCCAGAAACCGTAATAATTCTCGGACGGATATCGCTTCCTTATTTCAGCTTTTAGAAGAAAATGAGATTGTAAAATCCAATTTCGTACAATCCATACCAAAATTAAAGACCGTTCCCAAGCGAAATAAGACTTATACGCCTGCTCAGGAAAAGAAAATCAATACCTACCTGGAGAAACACGACCCTACCTTACATCTGTTTATCAAGTTTATCAGTCTTAATTTCCTTAGACCTATTGAAGTCTGTAGACTAAAAATAAGAGACGTTGATTTTAAAGATAAGAAGCTTTATGTCAAGGCTAAAAATCAACCCGTAAAAATCAAAATTATCCCAGATATTCTTATCAAGGATATTCCAGATCTTTCCAAAATGTCTCCCGATGCTTTATTGTTTGGACGTTTCAATATTGGAGAAGAATGGAATGCAGTGGAAACCAACAGGAGAACCGAATTTTCTAAACGCTTTAAAGAGGTCAAAGATCATTTCGGGCTAGGAGAGGAGTTTGGCTTGTATAGCTTTAGACATACTTTTATTACCAAATTATACCGAAAGTTAAGAGAGCAAAGTTCACCAAACGAAACCAAAAGTAAACTCATGCTGATAACGGGTCATTCAACCATGACTGCTCTAGAGAAATATTTAAGAGATATCGATGCTGAATTACCAGAAGATTATTCGCATTTATTTAAATAGAAATTAAGCTGACTTAATTACTGATGTAAAAAGGAAGTAAAGTCAAATAAACAGATGAAAACAACTTTATCCGAATGTATCAGTAAGTAAGCGTAAGTAAGCGTAAGTAAGCGTGACTTTCCTCTTTTAAAGGGTTTTGTATCTACCTAATTTCGCAATTAGGTATGGATGCAAATACAGCTTATCAGGTAGT
>NZ_PJBS01000001.1 GCF_002836055.1 Psychroflexus sp. MES1-P1E | reverse complement strand
AAACACGTTACCAAACATTAGAAAATGAGCCTATCGATAACCGAACAATTAGCATATTCAACTGTCAGACTAGAATGCACTACAGCGACAGGACAAACTCAAACAGGAACTGGATTTCTATTTAAATTTCTTGAGAAAGAAAATGAATATGTTCCCGTTATTGTTACAAACAAACACGTAATTAAAGGAGCTGTTAAGGGCAAATTTATTTTAACTAAAAGTGACAAAGATGGGAATCCTCTAAATACTGAACATTTTACAGCCGATTTTGTCAATTTTGAAAAGCAATGGAAATTACATCCTGAAAATGATGTTGATTTATGTGCAATGCCTTTAGCACCAGTTTTAAATTATGCACAGCAAAAAGGAGTGAATTTATTCTATCGTGTTTTTGATAAATCAATAATAGCCACAACAGAACAGAAAAGTGAATTTACAGCATTAGAGGATGTAATTATGATAGGTTATCCAAATGGAATCTGGGATTATGTGAATAATCAACCTATTTTCAGAAAAGGAACTACTGCTACTCATCCGAATATAGATTACAATGGAAAAAAGGAATTTATGATTGACGTAGCTTGTTTTCCTGGGTCAAGTGGCTCGCCCGTTTTAATATATAATCCTAATGGTTATACCAATAAGTCTGGAGGAACAATGATGGGTGGAATTAGAGTTATTTTAATTGGTGTCCTTTTCGCAGGTCCTCAACATACAGCAACTGGAGAAATTAAAATTATGAATGTACCTCAATTACAACAACCTATGACTATTTCACGGATACCAAATAATTTGGGGATTTGCCTTAAATCGGAAAGAATATTAGAATTAGAAAAACAGTTTGAACAATAAAAACGTTTGGTAACAACGTGTATAAAACATAGCTAATAAGTGCTAAATCGAGAGGTTTGTGTTTGTTTGCGAAGACCGCCAAATTTTTAAATTTGGCTTTTAAGATTGATAAGTTAAAAACAAAATATAAAAATTAGGCTCTGTGTTAACCCGAAAAGCTAGCGTCTTTTTAAACGCTACGTTTCATACACAAAC
>NZ_PJBS01000305.1 GCF_002836055.1 Psychroflexus sp. MES1-P1E | reverse complement strand
TGGTCTTACCCTTAAAATTGCCGGACTCTCTTAATATGATATCATAACCTGCATAGCTGGCTAGTTGTTTTGTATTAACTATAGATTCAAATCCTAAGGTCTCTCCTACTACCGTAGCTGCTGACTTAAATGAAATACCGGGTATACTAATCAGAAAGTCCATTTTCCGTTTAAGCTCTTTGTTTTTAGATACCAATTCTTGCATTTCTTGTTCTATTAATTCTATCTGAGCATTGAGAAGCTTTAATCTGTTCTTATGCCTTTTCAAAGCTTTGGAATTTCTATAAACTCCTGAATCGATTGCTCCCTGGCGATTGTTTTCTGTTGTTCTATCTTTCAACAAAGAACTGCGCTCCCTGCTTAATCCTTTCAATTGCTGCAACTCCTCACTGGGTGGATGCCAAAGACGAATAGTTCGTTCCAAACCAAGCATGCTCAGCATTCTACTGTCTAGAGCATCGGTCTTTGAACGTTGATCTAAACTTTGCGCATAGCGCTTTACTCTACCTGATTGCATCACACAAACAGCATAGCCCTTAGAATGTAAATAATGGGCAATACCCTGGTGGTAAACTCCCGTAGCTTCCATCACTATCAAAAAATCTACACTGCTATCAACTCATTTCTTTAGCCATTTTAAAAGCGTTTTGTAGCCAGACAAATCATTGGAAACATCTTCATGTGAGATAAACTCTTTCTCTAGTTTACCTGTAAGAAAACCTAAAGACAATGATAACTTCAATTTTGAAACATCAATACCTAAACTTTGTTTTAAGCGCTTTTCCATATCCTATTTTTTAAAGCTGAAATTCTCTTTATCATCTTTGCTCGCATTTGATTCGATCTCTGTGCTATAGGATCTAGGTACTGTTCAGATTCTAAGAAAATTATAGAAGGGTGGGATTTCTATGAAACGATATCACTTTTTGTGTATCTAGCCGAAAACTCGCTATCCCTTCTATTTAAGCTTATTGTTAATTATCCAAGCTAATGCTTTAAAGCATTAGCTTGGGAAGAGTATTGAACCTATGAAACGATATCTTTATCAAGTATCTAGC
>NZ_PJBS01000304.1 GCF_002836055.1 Psychroflexus sp. MES1-P1E | reverse complement strand
GCGGGAGTACCATTTGTTGGCGCATCAGTTCTATTCTCAATTCCTGCAAACTCAACATTAGTCATTGGTTCTACAGCAGCACTAAAAACTAAAGGTCCACAGTAAGGAAGAGGAAATTCAAAAGGAGGTTCATTCTGAACAGAAGACCAAGCAATTTGTGTTAAAGCACCTGGGCTTATTTCACCAACTAAAGTGGTTCCTCCCGTAGTAGTGTCTAAAATACGAAGTTCAGAAAGGTTTCCCGCAACGTTAAAAGCGGCAAGGTACACTTCATCTGATGCTTGATCATAGAACATTCCCTGACCAAAAGAAGCATCAAAACCAATTGAGCCTAATGAAGTTGTTGCTCCTGTGCCTAAATCTATTGAGTAAGCTATGTCTAAAACAATATCATAGGTGTAACCCATTCCAGACCCGTCAATAGCAAAGGCTATAGCAATACCTGTTGGATTTCCAGCATCTCCAGGCAGCCCAAATGATCCTAACAAAGTTGCATCAGGAGTAGCAGGATTCACGAGGTATAAATTGTTACTATCTACGCCATAAAGAACTCCGTCATTAGGATTGTAAGCAAGACCAGTAAAACCACCATCTACTAAACCAGTATTTCCTGCTGGGGTGTAAATTCCAGTCAAAACATCAAGAGAATAGAGGTTCCCCGCAGTGTCTGCTGTATAACCAGTGGTATTGTTGAAAGGGTCAATAGCACCAGCTCCTTCAAAATCTCCCTCGGCAATTGGTGCTCCAACTGAAATAGTAGTGTAAGTATTAGGACTGCTAATATCATAACTACCATATCCATTGGCTTGCGATTCCCAACCGTATGCTAATATGCCATTTCTAAGATTCTGATTGATAACTTCTGGAGTAGTTTGGTCTTTTAGATAGGCGTTTAGTTGCCTCATTTCTTCAATTGTGAAGAATTGAGTAAAGCTATTTGGGCTGTTTTTGTTGATTTCATAAGACTGAATTAACTCGTCGATGCTTCTTTCCTGTGCCGTGGACTGAAAGGCCATGGTAAATAGAAACACACATGTCATTAATGATGTAATTTTTCTCA
>NZ_PJBS01000303.1 GCF_002836055.1 Psychroflexus sp. MES1-P1E | reverse complement strand
TCGGGAGTACCATTTATTGGCGCATCAGTTCTATTCTCAATTCCTGCAAACTCAACATTAGTCATTGGTTCTACATTAGCACTAAAAACTAAAGGTCCACAGTAAGGAAGAGGAAAAGCGGCAGAAGGTTCTCCCTCAATAATAAAGGCTGTACTTTGATATTCAACTATACCAAGAGCAGAATAAAGTGTCCAATCTGTAAAACCTCCACCAAACGCATCGGTAGGATCTATAAGGTGAGCAGAGCTATTTCCAAAAGCACCAGTTCCAGCACCTCTCCAATTCCATCTTGTAGCATTACCAAAATCTGGAATATCTTGTGATGGAGCAACAACTAACCAATAATCTCCAGCAGGAAGAGTCACTAAGCCCCCATTCGCAGCTTCAATATCAACTGTGATATCGAATCCTCCATCACCAGTACCTGTAATTTCTACAGCTGGACCAACAGGGTCTACATTTACGAGTTCTAACAAACCTGATCCTATTTGTGAAGGATCGCCATCTGGAGTATTAGCACCTGAATTGGCATAGATGTAAACGTTTATACCTGTGACTGTAGATTCAAATTCTTGATTGGAGTTAAAACCAAAAGCTGTAATAGATTGAATATTATACCCAGCATCTAGTGTAAAATCATCTGTAACATAAACCCCAGCGCCGGTGTTATTCACAACTGAAACTACACTTTCAAAATTAGTTAAAGTTCCATCTGGCGACTGGTCAACTAAAACAGCTTTAGGAATTTCGGGCGCTGTTGCAGTTTTTGTTGATTTGACCGAAAAATCCTGTGCATTGAGTGTTAATGCAAATACAAGACTAAACAAGGTCATTGTAATTCTTTTCATAATTTAAAATTTTAAGTTCGGGACCAATGTAGTTAATATTTGAATAAAAAATAAAGCTTATGATATTTTTTTTAACTAAAAATTAGTTAATAACACCTTTTTTAATAATGTTGTTATAATTTTATAAAAGTCAACTAATCAAAGAACCCTCTATATAGAGGGTTTTAAAATTTTTCTTTTTTAATCGGATGGATAAGTCAAGGTCTTCTCCTGGATGCATGGATCCAAATCCAC
>NZ_PJBS01000302.1 GCF_002836055.1 Psychroflexus sp. MES1-P1E | reverse complement strand
TGTTATTTCTATGTCTTTTATACTATTATTGTACTTATAGAAACGATGATACGAATTTGTGGTTCTAGCACCAGATTTCTTTCTAAGCGTTAACATTTTATACTTTCTGAGTACCTTAAAAAGAGTATCTCTACCAACGTTAAGATTGGCTTTAATAAATTCTTGATTTAATGATTTCATAAGTTTACGCGCACCTTCTCTAGGAAGGGATTTGCGTCTTTTTCTAACGATGTTTATAATCTGTTGTTCTAGTTCTAAAGGTATAGCAGCTCTAGATTTGTATTTATAATATGCATCACGTTTAAGCCCAAAACAATTAGAGATACTAGTTAAAGAAGCAAATCCCTTAGATTTTTCTTTGGCTTTGATTAAGGCTTTATACTTAGCTTTTTTTTTAGCTCATTAACAGATTTGTAGCCTAGATCTTCAGATGCTACTTCTAGATAAGAATCTTGTACCATAGCATCGAGATCCTTTTTTAGTAGTAGTTTTTTTAGCTGTTCAATTTCTTTTTGAAGCGTTTTAATTCTAGATATTTCGTCTTTAGTTTCCACTTTTACTCTGGTATTCATTAAATCTTTACGATTGTACTTTTTAATCCACACATTTACTGTTGTAAGTGCAATAGAATAGAGTTTGCAAAGTTCACTTTTTGTGTACTTTCCAACACTAAGTTCGGCTAAAATTTTTAATTTAAAAGGTTCACTGTAACGTCTAATTACTTTGTCATTTCTGTACATAATGTTTAAAATTATGTAGCCTTTATTCAGGACGGGGCAGAATAGCATACAACGGTATTTTATAAGATTTGTGCGACGTAAAAATTGGAGATTTTTCCGCCGAGCAATATTTTTATTGAATGTTTGTCGGTTTGTACTAAATCCGATTTGAGCATAAATTTCATGAGTTGTTAAGCACAGTTTTTATCCAATTCTTGTTCCATTATTAACTTTTCTTTCAGGTTCAATTAGAGTTACTTCTTTCTTGTCACCAACTCCTCCTAGAACAAGACATTCACTCATAATATTTGCTATTTGTTTAGGTGGGAAATTTATAACTGCTATTACTTGTTTACTAATTAAATCTTTAGGATTATAAAGGTCAGTT
>NZ_PJBS01000301.1 GCF_002836055.1 Psychroflexus sp. MES1-P1E | reverse complement strand
TATGATTTAAAAATTACCAAAAACCAAGAAAATTTTGAAGTGGAGTATGGTCTGTTTAAAAAAATCAATAAAGTTATAAAAAAAGTAAAAACCCAAATTTTTGAGATAAGGACAAACCCTATAAAGAAGCTGTTTAAAATAAAGAGTATATACGTGAGCCAAGCAGCTTCCAATCAACTTTCTGAAAAGCAAAAAATAGGAATTGTTGGAGTTTCTAAGCTAAATTTGGATATGCTTTTTAGATCTTTGTTTAATGTAGATCTGTCTGAGCAAGCGTACAGCGTTTGTAGATCTCAAGCCAGACTTTTTTTTAGATATTTTTATCAAAGATTGGCTGTTATAATAATCCTTTCGCTCTTAGCTTATGCTTTCTACTTTAACTGGGTAAGTGGGATTGGTATTTTTCTCCTACTCCTTATATTTATTTTTCTCTCTATTTTAAAAGTGAAAAAAAGCAGTATAGGAATAAATCCAACTTTTATAAATGTAAGGAATGGTTCTATAGAAACGATTCACAAACTTATTGAAATTCACAAATTACAATCGGTTAAACTTAGAAGAAATATTTTACAACAGTATAACGGACATGCCGATTTAATTTTGGAAACAGCTTCAGGATCTCTTACTATAGAATATTTAAAAGTAGAGGAGGCGAGAAAGATTTTGAATTACTTAATATATAAGGTGGAATCAACTAATAAAGATTGGATTTAATTAAGCAAGGCCTCATTTTCAAGTGCTATGTAATGCTTCACTTTATGGTTTGAGTTATGAACTGGGTAAATCTTTATCTCACACATATATTCGCTTCCATCCTTTCTATAATTTACCATTGAAGTTTGGCAAAAAGAATCTGTTGCTAACTGAGCTCTGATTTGATCTAAGGCTACTCTTGACGTTTTTTCACCTTGTAAAATCTTAGGACTTTTATCTTTAAGGAATGCTAAACTATAACCAGTCATATCTTTGAATCCCTCATTAACCCAAATAATTTTCTGATTATCATCAGTAATTATTATAGCTTTATATTCATTATTAAAAAGGGTTTCCTCTATTTGGAAATCCCATTTGAATTTATTTTGAAATTCTACTAATCTTTCAACATCTTTCTTCTTC
>NZ_PJBS01000300.1 GCF_002836055.1 Psychroflexus sp. MES1-P1E | reverse complement strand
GTATAAGAGACAGGCAAATGAAGACTTACTTTCAAACATATAAAACGAACGCCCAACAATGGCTAAAAAACATAGGGGTTTTGGTGGGGAATTGAAATTTCAGAGCTTTGATTGAAAACCGCCAAACCAAAATTTTGATAATAAAAAAGAAAACTAATTATAAAAATATTTGGCTTGGCTAAGTACTAAACTAAAAGGGCAGAGTTTCAAACTCCCCTACGATTTCTTAGCCGGGTCGTTAGAGCCCAATTTCACTAAAGTCGCTATTTCGTCCCTCTCACTCGGCTTGATTCCTAAACGCATCTTTCACCCCGCTCTTTTTATGCATCACGGAGGATTGCTTAGTGGATAAACCTGACGCTGAGTCGCGCGTGAATTTTTCGCTGTTTAAAGCGGCCTGATTAACAAGCGTTATCTTAGACAGCCTTTATCGTGGTTTGACAAGATAGCGCTGTCCAGAAAAGCTTTGTGCCATGACCATCTTGCGCAAGGACAGTTTTGACAAAAGATGCGCGCGGGCATTTCGAAACCCAGGATTGAAACTGGATAAACGGAAAACCTGAACTCCCATGATTGTGATTGCTACGCGGAAAAGAGTGGATTAAAAAGAGCGCCGCGAAAGATGAAAAAAAGGGCCTAACAAAATGTAAACGCAAAACGACTTGTGACACGCGCGACTTCGTGACAATGTTTTTTGGTAAAGCAAAATTTTCGATATTTACTGAAACCTAACCAAACGCCGTTCAGCATTTACATCTGACGTTGCCAGTAATTTAAAACCAACATCGAGAAACAATTAAAAAATGGATGAATCAATTTTGGAACTTCTAAAAAAAGCTGGAGAATTTTCCGAAAAAGAATCTACACTTCTTAAACAAGAACTTCAATACAGAAAACTGAAAAAAGGTGACTTTCTACTTGAAAAA
>NZ_PJBS01000145.1 GCF_002836055.1 Psychroflexus sp. MES1-P1E | reverse complement strand
ATGCACAAACATTATCAATATATGTATCAAAACGATTGACATCAGAAATTAAAAATTAAATTTGCAGCATGAAATTAAATAAAGAAATTAACAGGAGAAGAACCTTTGGTATTGTTTCTCACCCTGATGCTGGTAAGACAACGCTAACAGAAAAGTTACTCCTTTTCGGAGGTGCTATACAAGAAGCCGGTGCTGTAAAGTCGAATAAGATCAAAAAAACAGCTACAAGTGACTTTATGGAAATAGAGCGTCAAAGAGGGATTTCTGTTGCTACTTCTGTTTTAGGTTTTGAATATAAAGGCATTAAAATCAACATCTTAGACACACCTGGTCACAAAGATTTTGCTGAGGACACCTTTAGAACTTTAACGGCTGTGGATAGTGTCATCGTCGTGATTGATGTTGCTAAAGGAGTTGAAGAGCAAACTGAAAAACTCGTAAAAGTTTGCAGAATGCGTAATATTCCTATCATTGTTTTCATCAATAAAATGGATAGAGAAGGTAAAGATGCCTTTGGATTATTGGATGAGATCGAGCAAAAATTAGGCTTACATGTCACTCCACTAAGTTTTCCTATCGGTATGGGTTATGACTTTAAAGGGATTTATAACATCTGGGAGAAAAATGTTAATTTATTTACCGGAGACCCAAAAAAGGATATTGAAGAAACTGTTGAAGTCAACGATTTATCTACCGATGAAATTGACCAGCTTATAGGCACAGACTCTGCCGATACCTTAAGAGAAGAGCTAGAACTTGTAGAGGGCGTCTATCCAGATTTTGATATCGAATCCTACAAAAAGGGAGATTTACAACCTGTATTTTTTGGCTCAGCCTTAAATAATTTTGGAGTTCGGGAATTACTAGATTGCTTTATAAAAATTGCTCCATCACCACGACCTAAGCAAAGTGATGTTCGAGAAATTAAGCCAGATGAGGATAAATTTACTGGGTTTGTCTTTAAAATTCATGCCAATATGGATCCTAGACACCGAGACCGTCTAGCTTTTGTGAAAGTTGTTTCCGGTAAATTCGAAAGAAACAAACCCTATCTCCACATCCGCAGTAAAAAAACTCTAAAGTTTTCTAGTCCGAATGCTTTTTTTGCTGAACGCAAAGAAATTGTAGATGAAATGTTTCCAGGAGACATCGTTGGGCTTCACGACACTGGAACTTTTAAAATTGGTGACACCTTAACAGAAGGTGAGATTCTTCAGTACAAAGGCATCCCTAACTTTTCTCCTGAACACTTTAGATATATTAATAATGTCGATCCCATGAAGTCTAAGCAACTTAATAAAGGGATTGAACAATTGATGGATGAGGGTGTTGCGCAATTGTTTACGCTAGAACTAAACAATAGAAAAATTATTGGTACTGTAGGAGCGCTTCAATATGAGGTGATACAGTATAGACTGGAACACGAATACGGTGCTAAATGCTCTTATGAAAACATCAACGTGCATAAGGCCTGTTGGATCGAACCGAAAGATGAAAAAAGCGAAGAGTTTAAAGAATTTAAACGTGTGAAATCTAAGTTTTTAGCCAAGGATAAAACCAATCAATTGGTGTTTCTAGCAGATTCTGAATTTTCCTTGCAGATGACTCAACAAAAATATCCAAATATCATATTTCATTTCACCTCAGAATTTTAAACACGTTTAAAAAGAAAGTAGTATACCGAGTTAGTTTTTAAATGCTGCATTAAAGATTTGAATTATACCAGGACGTAGCTCAGCACAGGTTTTTTACTTAGTTGAAGAAAAAAAATATAAGTATAGCAGTAGTTACGGTTTTATTTTATGACGATTAGTAAGTGAAAAGAAGCATAGCTTTAGTTACGGTAATTATTTTTGGTAAAAAGCAAGCGAAAAAGAAACGATTTATTGCGACATTATAGGTTTAAATTGGTATGAGAAGCCGAGAACCTGCTTTCCGCATCAAGTCCGCAGTTTTCACTGCGTAAAAACCTTACGGGCTTTTATCTACAATCAGGGCTAGGGCCACCCAGTAAACTTTCAAGATCTACGTTTTAAAACAAAAAACAACCTCTTAAAATTTAAGAGGTTGTTTTTAATAGTTATAAATGAGAGTTTAATCTATATATCCCATTTCTCTCATCCAGTCATCATTAAACATCTTACCAACATACCTGCTTCCATGATCGTGAAATAAAATCACTACCACATCCTCTTTTTTGAAATGCTCCTTCAATTGAAGCATCCCTTTTACAGCAGCTCCAGCTGAATTACCTAAAAACATGCCTTCCTCTTTAGCGAGTCTTTGAGTATAAACAGCCGCATCCTTGTCGGTGACTTTAGTAAATCCGTCGATGCCATCAAATCTTACATTCAGCGGTAGGATATCTTCTCCAATTCCTTCGGTGACATAAGGGTAAATTTCATTTTCGTCGAACTCTCTAGTTTCATGGTATTTTTTAAAAACAGAACCGTAAGTATCTATCCCCCAAATTTTAATATTTGGATTTTTCATTTTCAAATAACTGCTTACTCCAGAGATTGTACCCCCAGTTCCAACGCCAGATACAAAGTGGGTCACTTTCCCATCGGTTTGTTCCCAAATTTCTGGACCTGTTGTTTTAAAGTGAGCTTTGCAGTTGGACGGATTATCGTATTGGTTGACATACCAAGAATTTGGAGTTTCCCTAGCCAATCTTGCAGAAGTGGAATAGTAAGATCTTGGATCGTCTGGAGCCACATCTGTAGGACAAACATAGACTTCACAACCTACGGCTCGTAGAATATCCATTTTCTCCTTACTCTGCTTATCGCTAAGAACGCATACTACTTTATAGCCTTTTATAATTGCTACTAAAGCCAATCCCATACCTGTATTTCCTGAGGTACCTTCAATAATAGTCCCTCCAGGTTTTAATGCGCCATAAGTTTCGGCATCTTCAATCATTTGCAAAGCCATTCTGTCTTTTACGGAGTTTCCAGGATTAAAAGTTTCGTATTTGGCCAATACCAAAGCATCAATTTCTTCTACCATTTTATTCATTTTCACCATTGGTGTTTTACCAATAGTTCCAAGGATATTTTCAGCGTAATCCATAGTTTAATTTTAGTGTGACAAATATAAAAAAAGTAAAACTCAAAACAGCGAGATAATTAATGCTATTTTAGCTATTCAAACTTCATTGCCTTTACTGGTGAAATTTTCACGATGATAACCGAAGGAATCAACAGCATCAATAAACACAAGACTAAAGTACCGAAGTTGATCATTAAGATATAGTCTAAACTCAGATAAATTGGAGCTTCAGAAACATAGTAGGTTTCTGGGTTGAGCTGAATAATTTTAAAATACTTCTGTATTAATAAAAGACCAATTCCTATTAAGTTACCCCAAAACAGACCTTTAAAAATCAAGTATCCAGCATTGTATAGAAAGATTTTACGAATAGACCAATCTGAAGATCCTAAAGCTTTTAAAATACCAATCATTTGAGTCCGTTCCAAAATAAGGACTAATAAAGCTGTCATCATATTAATTCCTGCCACTAAAATCATAATGCCAATAATAAGGATAATATTAAAGTCAAACATTTTTAACCATTCAAAAATGGAAGGATATAATTCGACTATCGTGCTCGCATTCAAAAAGGAATCCACTTCTTCATAGACCTTGTAGCCAACTTCTTGAATATCATCGAAATCTTCTACAAAAAGTTCAAATTGACCTATTTCATTTGCACTCCAATCGTTGAGTCTTTGGATTTGCTTTAAGTCGGCAATGATATAGGTTTCATCAAATTCTTTAAAACCAGAGTCAAATATTCCTGATATCGTTAAGCCGACCGATCTTGGCAAACGGTCCTGATCCTCCCTCAAAAAATAAACAATAAGTTTATCTCCAGTTTTAAAGCCTAGACGCGTCGCCAAATAATCTGAAATCAATACTTCTCGACTTATGGATTCATCAAAAACAGGTAAAACTCCGTCTACCAAAAATTCTTCCAAATAGTCCCAACGGTACTGTTCATCCACTCCTTTAACAACGATGCCTTCAAAATCTGTTTCAGTCCGAATGATACCGTACTTGGTCGCTACTTTTTGGATATGCTCAATTTCTGGAATGCTCGTAAAGAAAGGATAAAATTCCTGCTGAGTGCTCACAGGATTTTGGGTGATAGTAGCTTGGTTATTGGTGAAATTATTGATAACTATGTGACCATTGAAGGCTGCGATTTTTTCTCTAATTTTTTCCTGTAACCCAAAACCCGTTGCAATCGCAATAAACATCATGACTACACCAATAGCAATCGCCGAAATCGCAATTTTAATTATCGGTGCCGATATGCTACTTTTATAATCGCTTTTAGTAACTAGGCGTTTAGAAATAAAATATTCAAAATTCAAGGTGAAGTATGATTTTTAGGAAGCTCAAAAATACAGTTTATTTTATTCTTTTGGTGTGCATTTCTTGCACGGCTCAGGAGAATAGAAAAATCACTACAGAAAATACTAAAGTAGCGGCCAACAGAACTAAAGCCTACCTCCCTCTGCTCCAAGGAAAGACTATAGGAGTAGTGGGGAATCAAACCTCTGTAATCTTCCAATCTGAAAAGGATTATACCCATCTTGTGGATTCACTTTTGAAACGAAACATTTCTATCAAAAAAGTGTTTGCTCCAGAACACGGTTTCCGAGGGACTGCAGATGCAGGAGAGCGCGTTGAGGACGGTATAGATTCCAGAACGGGTTTACCGATTATTTCCCTCTACGGCGATCAAAAAAAGCCAGATCCACGACATCTCCAAGATTTGGATGTTATTTTATTTGATATTCAAGATGTTGGTGCTAGATTTTATACCTACATCTCAACTTTGCATTATATGATGGAAGCCTGTGCAGAACAGGGTATTCAACTCATCGTTTTGGACAGACCCAATCCCAATGGTCATTATATAGACGGCCCAGTGCTAGAAAAAAACTATAAAAGCTTTGTCGGCATGCATCCTGTTCCTGTGGTTCATGGACTTACTATTGGAGAATATGCTCAACTGATTAATGGAGAAAAATGGCTTATAAATGGACTTCAATGCGATCTAGAGGTCATCACAATGGAAAATTATTCTGCCTCTAGAGCTTATGATTTACCGATAAAACCTTCCCCTAATTTACCGAATGCAAAATCTATTAATTTATATCCTAGCTTATGTTTTTTTGAAGGAACCAACGTAAGTGCAGGGAGAGGAACTGATCTGCAATTCCAAGTTTTTGGATCACCAGTATTAGACTCTACGTATTTTAACTTTGAATTTACTCCTGTGTCCAACCCTGGAGCCAAATATCCAAAACACGAGAATGAACTTTGCTTCGGGAAAAATCTTCAAAATGAAAAAGAACTTGATCAATTGAACTTAGACTGGTTGCTTCAGGCGTATCATCACACCCAAGACCAAGCCTTATTTTTCAACTCATTTTTTAATAAACTGGCAGGAAATTCAAGCTTGAAGGAGCAAATTCAGCAGGGAAAAACCGCTAAAGACATAAGGGAAAGCTGGCAAGCTGACTTGGAAAATTACAAAACCAGAATCAAACCTTATTTACTTTACGAAAGGAAGCCCTATAACTCCAAAAAGAGTCATTAAAGGTTTTCCTAACCTCAAAAGCTGATTTTACTCACCTCTAAAAGCCGCATTTACCCAAATGCTACTTTACCTATTACCACTAGCGGGCACACTGTCTACAAAAATTTTCAGCTTGTAATCGTAGAGAGTTTTCCAATTGGGCAGACAAACAGTTTACCAAAAACACATTATACCAATTTAAATTTACAATGTCGCATGAATAAATTGAATTATTTTTTGATCGATTGAAGTTAAAAATAAGAAGCATAGCCTTAGTTACGGTAATTATTTTTGGTAAAAAGCAAGCGAAAAAGAAACGATTTATTGCGACATTATAGGTTTAAATTGGTATTACTCCAAAAGTAATCCGTTAAGCTCCACTTGGTATTGAATATCTACAGTTTGATCTAGCATTTTGGACACCGAGCAGTATTTTTCAAAAGACAGTTGAGCGGCACGCTTGGCCTTGTTGAAAGGAATTTCACCCTGTAACTTCACCATCAATTTGATCGTATGAAACACTTTAGGATCGGTATCATTTCTAAGACCCTCCACCTCAACGTTTAAGTTCTTAACTTCCAGATTTTGCTTTTTAAGGATATGGATGATATCAATACTACTACAGCCTGCAGTTCCCATTAAAATAAGTTCCATTGGACTAGGTGCTTTGGGATCTGGCGCTGTAGAATTATAAAGTTCTATTTTGTGACCTAATGCATTTTCAGCTTCAAAATGAACATCACTGTTTGGTTTCTTATATAATCTTACTTTCATAATTCTATAGTTTCATGCAAAGCAAATGAATCTTAAGTATAAATCTGCTAAAAATAACTTAATACAATTTAGAATGAATCAAATTTATTAAGTTTGCATCGAGGAAGGATTTGACTGATTGCAACCTCTTTTTAAAATGCTAAAGCAGTTTAATTTTTAGATGAGTCGTAGAACGTCATTTCCTTCCCAACGACTATAACTTTAAAACTTATTCTATGTCATATTTATTTACTTCAGAGAGTGTTTCTGAAGGACATCCCGATAAAATCGCAGATCAAATTAGCGATGCTTTACTCGATTCTTTTTTAGCTTTTGACGATAACTCCAAGGTAGCTTGCGAAACCTTAGTGACCACAGGACAAGTTGTTTTGGCAGGAGAAGTCAGAAGTAATACTTACCTCGATGTGCAACAAATTGCAAGAGACGTCATCAACGATATTGGATATACCAAAGGAGAATATCAATTTTC
Organism: Psychroflexus sp. MES1-P1E; assembly: GCF_002836055.1. Classification (GTDB taxonomy): domain Bacteria; phylum Bacteroidota; class Bacteroidia; order Flavobacteriales; family Flavobacteriaceae; genus Psychroflexus. The sequence goes on along the minus strand of NZ_PJBS01000145.1, from coordinate 31,467 downwards.
TGGAGATTCTTGTGGTGTTATCTCACTTATACATGAGCAATCTAAAGATATTTACCAGGGCGTCAATAGAACTTCCAAGGAAGACCAAGGCGCTGGCGACCAAGGAATGATGTTTGGATACGCCACCAATGAGACTGAAAATTATATGCCTTTGGCGCTGGATATTTCTCATAAGTTGCTAATAGAACTAGCAAAATTAAGAAGAGAGGGCAAAGACATTACTTACTTACGACCAGATGCCAAAGCGCAAGTTACTATTGAATATTCTGATGATAATGTCCCTCAGCGTATCGATACCATTGTTGTTTCTACACAACACGATGATTTTGATGAGGATGAGCCTATGCTTAGACAGATAGAAAAAGACATCCATTCTATCTTGATTCCACGGGTAAAAGCCTTGTTTGATGAAAGTATTCAAGCCTTATTCGATGATGATATTGCCTACCACATCAACCCTACAGGCAAGTTTGTTATTGGAGGACCACATGGCGATGCAGGACTTACTGGGCGTAAAATTATTGTAGATACCTATGGTGGAAAAGGTGCCCACGGAGGTGGTGCTTTTTCTGGAAAAGATCCTAGTAAAGTAGATAGATCTGCTGCATATGCGGCTAGGCACGTGGCCAAGAACATGGTGGCTGCTGGTATTGCCGATGAAGTATTGATCCAAGTTTCTTATGCCATTGGAGTAAGTGAGCCAACTTCTATTTTGGTGGATACCACCAATAAAAAAATAGATATGAGCGATGGAGATATTGCCAAAAAAATTAGAACGATTTTCGACATGCGTCCAGGCATGATCGAAGAGCGTCTAAAACTTCGAAATCCCATTTATAGAGAAACCGCTGCTTACGGTCATATGGGAAAGGAACCAAGATTCGAAACTAAAATCTTCAAATCTGATTATTCTGGTGAAATACGTAGAGAAGTGGAGCTATTTACTTGGGAAAAATTAGATTATGTCGATAAGTTGAAAGACGCCTTTGGTTTATAATATTTTCCTGATTTTGAGGCCTTAACAGAAAAGGACCAAGCGAGGAAAACCTTAACTTGGGCTTGTATTGATGGAAATAGTTTAAAATTTAAGACTAATTCTAAAATGAGTTTTGAAGTATGTTGCTAATTTATACTTCAAATGTCGTAAACGATAAATTTTTTACTTGAATGGTTTTATATTTCGCAAAAAATAAAAAAAAAGAAAGGTTATACTTAGTTTTTTAATGATGTGAAAAATAATTCAGAGTCTATACATAAAATTCGAAATTTAAGTTGATGTACAAACCAAGAAGTTAACTCTGTTTATTAGTCTTAAAAAAATTAATAAACAGAGTTAATCCTTTAATTTAGGAGTTTATGCAAATTGGTGGACGAACTTAGAACAAGTTCGCAATCATCACGCTTCTAAATCATAATGTATTAAGCTTTCGATATGCGTTTCTATAGAATGACAAATATCCAATTGATTTTTTAAATTTACGTCAATATTAAGGCAACCGTTGTTATAAGGTCCGTACATATCTTTGTCTGTCACATTAAACAGTCCTACAGTAGGAGTTTGAGTTGCTGCTGCAAGGTGCATAATTCCACAATCGCCAGTTACAAATAGTGAAGTTTGAGAAATAAAGGACGCTATTTCTCTGATGTTTTTGCTGTAAAAAGAAGGAATTTTAAAATCTAAAGCAGATATATTTTCTACTGGCAATATTTCGATAATATTATAATCAGGAAATACTTTGACCAAATTCTCATAAAAATTACTCCACCAAACTTTCTCAAAACATTTTTTATCAGTTGCAAAAGTGTATAAGCAAATAGTTGGTTTATTCAAATCAGCATAGCGTTTCAATAATTTCCTGCCGCTAGAAATTTCTTTACTGGATAGTTTAATCTCCAAGCTTGGCAAAACTTCAGCTGTCGGTGATTGCCTAAGAAAATAGCGAAGACAATAAATCGGGTATTTGGATATGTGAATCCCATCTTGACAAGTGATTAAATTATGATGGCGTTCAAAGCCAAAAAACTTGTGTTTGGCTCTGGATAGTTTGGTAGATAACCGCCCAGAAGATGAGCAAGCTTCTGCATTGATTACCAAATCATATTTTTTTTGTTTAAGCTTTGTCCATGCCAATAAATATCTACCTAACTCTTTGAAGTGCTTTTTGGGTAAGCTCATAATTTTATCTACATAGTTGTAATTTTCAAAAATGAGTCCACCTAAATTACTCTTAAGGAATAAATCGATTTTAGCTTCAGGAAATTGTTCATGAACCTCTTTTACCAATGGTGTTATCAATAATTGATTACCAAGTCGATGGTTTGGCCGCGTTATTAATATGCGTTTAACTTCAGATGAATTAGGAAAATTAACACTTTGTTTATCAAGTAATCCACTAGTCACTAATCTTGTCGCTGTTCTCCGAAAAATATTAATCGATTTTTTAAATGCAGTCATTTCATAAATAACGTTAATTTTATTTAATAAATTAACAATTCATATAAAAAAATTAAGAAAAATTAATAAATATGAAAAAATAAAATTGCCAACTGATTATTGGAATTGGAGTATAAAACAAAAAAATATAAGATATTCCAAAGAAAATATCTTATATAATATTATTTTCACTATAATTTATAAATTACCTTAGACATCACAATCCTGGGCTGAACAAATATCCGTCTATCGGAAACCATAAACTCATTTACCGAATTTTGCCGTTTAAAACCAATGTCAAATAAATTGGTAGCATTTACTTCAAAACCCCAAGCCGAATCTTCTTTGCCATAAAACAAAGAGGCCTCTGCCAGTTCAAAGCGATTAAGGTCTCCAGTCGTCTGGTTTTCAAAATAGTTATAATCGCAATTGAATTCAATAATAAAGTCCCAAAAATCATACTCCAGATTAGCAAAGGGCGATAAGGTGGTGAACTTATTGTTGATAGCATCTGAATTGAGTCTGGAAAAGCTTTGCCTTACTCCTGCTTCCAGATTCGGCCAGTCGTCAAAACGCGTTCTTACTTTGGCATTATAACTCAAGTTGATACTTTCATAATCCAGAACCTCCTCATTTATGATTCTGGAATACTCAGACAAGCTGGTATTTCCGCCCAAAGTGAACGTAAAATCAGGAATCCGTTTGTTGATGGTTCCATTAATGCTATACGTATTTTCTGGCAAATCGGTAAAAATACTGGTACTAATTTGGTCGATACCTTCTATTTCTGTTTGATTTCGAATGCTGCTTTCCCGGTGCGTGTAGGATAAGCGTGCATTATAAAACAAGCCCTTAAACATATTAAACTGACTATAAAGCAAGCTCGCCGACTGATACACCTGGTTTTGCAGGTTTTCGTTCCCACGCTGGATTCGGTTAAAACTTTGGAGACTCAACCTATTGGCATAATTGGAATAATCCCCAAAATTGGTATAGCGGTTATAATTCAGTCGTAGTTTTTCTGAAGTTTTGAATTTATATTCAACATAAAGCTCTGGCAATAAGATAGCAGTCTGCTCATTGACCAGTTCATCACCAAATTGAGATACATTCCAGTTATATTTTTTTAACACCAAGCCTGGTCTGAGGACCAATTCCCCGATTTGTGTTTTATACTGAAACCCAAGGGAGGCGTTGAACAGTTCAAAATCCAGCTGATTATTAAAACCTGCCGACTCAAAATTATTGACGCTCCCATCATTTAAAATTTGCTCATCGTGTGTGCTAAGATTATACTTAAAATAATCTACTCCCGCTACTGGATAGATATGACGGAAATCGGCCAGGACCCACTAGTGTTTTTCATTCACGCTTAGATTGGTGACTTGCTCTAATTGATACTTGTTTGTCTCTTTTTATCGACAAAGTAGCCTAGAAATATGTCTCTATAAAATACTCTCCATATTCCATTTCCTTTATCTTCAGTACCTACATATTTTCCTTTAGGTCTATCAGTTAAAAATGACCAAAAATATGACTTCCAGCGCATGGCTCCATTTTGGCTTACTTCGGGGACTTTCATGGTTGATGGGTAATCCTGTTTTTGAATTTTTAAGGCTATGCATTGGAAATCATAATCCATTTGCCCGAGCTCTTTTACAATGGCAGATTTAGGTATTTATTTTTTTTTCAGCATTTTGACTTTCCTGCTTACAACTCAATATGTATATAACAAAGCAGTCTTATACCAATTTAGTTTTTAAGTGTTGCATTAAAAATTTTATTTGGTATAATTTCTACATTACTTATTCTTTTACCACAGGGAGTGGAGTAAAGGGTTTTATACCAAAAGCAGGGTACACCTCACTTGGATAATAAAAGGTTCCCCCACGAGATACCATTGAGATTGTTTTGATAGCCTTTAAATCCTCTACTGGATTTCCAGGAATTAAAAAGAAGTCTGCCAGTTTACCAGGTGCAATACTGCCCAAATCCTTGTCCCCTAAATAGTTCGCCATATCATAGCTGGCCAATTTCAACAGCTCTGCGGGTGTATAACCCAATTGTTGGTACAGTTCTAATTCTCTATGGTACATAAAAGCCCCTCCCAAATCAGTTCCGGGAACAATAAAGATTCCTTTATTTTTCATCATTTTTAAGGTCTCCACAATTTTGTCATATCCCCCGCGATACTTTTGGTCGTCCTCAGGGGATGCTATATCTGCTAACGCCACTTTATATTTACGTTGGGTATTTGGCGGCATATGATCTATGAAGTCTTTAGTACCCTCTCGGACTTCACCATTTCTAGCTTTCATTAACACTTCGTGGATCGCCAAAGTGGGGTCGATAGCAGTTTTGTTTTGAACAAATAAATCCATGGTTTCTTGTACTATAGGGCTATTCAGATCTATTTCTGGAAATCTTTTTAATGCCGTAAGACGAAGCAGGGAGCGTGTATCTTCCTCTGGGGTTAATACCCAACCTAACATAGTTTGATTGATATGGGTCATTTCATCGTATCCAGCTCGTAACATGGCATTAGCATTTGAGAATGCGGGTACATGGCCGCAGACGAACATCCCATAGCCATGCGCCTTTTTAACTATAGCTGGTGCCCAATCGCCAGTCATGGAGTTGTATAGTTTTATCCCGTAGAAACCTTTGTCATGATAGCTATCTACAGCGGCCAAGGCTTCTTTTTGGCTAGAGACTAAAATTCCATTATTTGCGCTGTAGTCACTTTTTCCTTCAATGAAACCCAATCGATGAATTCTAGGTCCTGCTAAAACACCTGTATTGATTTTTTTTATTAAATCCTCCAATACGGCATTGTCGTTCCCCATATCGCGGAAAGATGTAACACCTGCTAGCACATTTAGCAAAGCACCTTCATCTCCTGTATGAGCATGCATTTCATACATTCCGGCTACCAAGGTACCATTTGCCCCATCGATGACCACTTCATTCTGGCCTTTTGCTTCAGGGGCATCGATACTCACAATCTGCTCACCATCCACCAAGACTGATGAAAGTTCTGTGAGTCCCAAAGTAGTGGGATCAAATAGTTTTACATTGGTAATACGTACCTTTTTTCCATAGTTATGAGCATATTTCTCTTGAAGTGATTCAAATCGTTCTGTAGAATATTTTTCGGCATAAGCCCGAAGTTCTTTTTCCTTTGCTTCAAACCCTTCACGAACAATAATAAACCGCGGGCTAATGACCGCAAACAAGCGTTGCTCATTATCTACAATAAGATAAGACGGGTTTAAGTCAGCTCCTGATATCGCGTAGGTAATGAGGTTGGTGATAGTGGAATCAACGCTAACATTAATTTTCTCCATCTCCATGAGCTGTAGTGTTCCTGCTGGAAGTATATTTACTGTATAATCTTGTGCTTTTAACAAGCTTCGCACTTTTAGAATCGCTGCATAGGGACTCCCCGATTGATTGACATACCACAAAGCGCTATCAACTGAAGTATTTCCACTTCCGGTAGCATCTGTCCATGAAGCAGCGTTTCCATTCAAGGCATACTGTTCATTGACGGTATTCCCAAATGTTGTATTCCCAGTGATATTCCATTGAACTGGAAAACCCTCTGTATTTAGCACAATGGTTTCCTTTATGCTAGGTCCACGACCATTGTTTTTATAATTGTATTCTATTTGGATGGTATCACCATCGGTATAAGTTTTAAGATGTCCTACAGTAGTACTACCCAAAATAATAGAATAGGTTTCATCTCCTTGATAGTTGGCCAAAGAGGATACTTTGGGAGATTCTTGTTTACAGGAATTCAAAAATAATAAGATAAAAGACAAGAAAAGGAATTGAAATTTCATAGTAACTTGATTTTAAATGATTTACTAAGATAGTTTATTATTTGTTTAGCATGTACCACTTGTTGTAGTCTTAAGGCCTTGGCTCTAGCTAAAACTTGTGCTTTTGAATATCACCACAGGCACAAGTCCCCTGTCTTTTTTTGTCATCCAAGATTTGGACCAACTAGGGTTTTTAAACGATAATCCTGCGGATTCTCTCTTCCAAAACAAGTGCTAACTGTTTTCCGTCAGCACTCCTCACCTCCCCACCATTCTTGAAATTTCATTTATTTCATCTTCACTTTAGTCAAATAAGATGCAAATAATGTCATCAACAGTATAGAGTTTGTTAATCGTTTTGCCATTAGGAATCAAAATTATTGAATCCGTTAGCCAACACATACCCTTAATTGGATTAAGCAGTGTTATGATTGTATTGATAGCTCCAGAAATAGGGTGTAAAGATTTGATGGATGAAATCTAATTTTCTTGGCCTAAAAAACTAATCAAATTGAAATTGGGAATCATTCAGTAGGATTGCCAAGTCTATTTAAATACAGTATGTCCCTATATTGAATTACATAAATAATAAAAGCACTAACGCTACAACAAAATCTTTCAATGCTAAAATTAAAGAGCTCAGTTTAGAAGCGTTTGAGATGTGAAATTCTTTCTATATAGGTTAGCTAAATTATTAGCATAATTGGGACTGATCCCCTGAAATAGTTTTTGATCTGGATGATCTCTTTTAAACTTTGCTATTTCGTTAAGTAGTGTACCTATCAATTTTAGAGAAAGAATGAAAGGAATGATGTCTTTGAAATTATATAAAATAAAAAAGCCCTTCCTATTGGAAAGACTTCTAGAGGTTTAATAATTCTAAACCTATGAATGCTATTCACATTCACAACACAACATCTTAAAAAAAGCGGTCTGGACGAGACTCGAACTCGCGACCCCCTGCGTGACAGGCAGGTATTCTAACCAACTGAACTACCAGACCGTTGCTTAATTGCGAGTGCAAATATAGAACCAATTTTTAGTTACACAAACATGTTTGATGAAAATAATTCAACAAATTATAACCTTAAGACTTTAGCTTCTGTGTTTCAATTAAGTAAGTAGATAAAATCTTTTCAAAGTCTTCTCTTATGTCGGCTTGAACGTATCGAATTTTGTATTTTGAACAAGTTAACTTCAATTCTTGTATGAATTCTGACATCTTTTGGGCGTATTCTTTTTTAATTTGCTGAGTCTGCAAATCGATTTTGGAACCATTTTCCAAATCAAAAAAGCGCTTAGGAGTATCATCAAAATCAAATTCAACTTCTGTTTTATAATCTAACGTATGGAAAAGGACTACTTGATGTTTATTATACTTAAGATGCCTTAAAGCTTCAAACAGATCTGCTTTAGAAACTTCAGGCTGAAATAAATCTGTAAACAGAAATATAAGCGATCTCCGCTTTAACTTTTCTGCAATCTCATGTAAAAATTGATAGGTGTTGGTTTTGGTATTTATTTGAGGATGTTGAATACACTTTTCCAATTGATCGTAAATCATACTGTAATGCGAACTGCTCCCCTTTTCTGTGGCTTGGAAACGAAGTTCTTCATCATAGATAGAAAGCCCTACAGCATCCCTCTGCTTGCTTAATAACTGCATAATAGAAGCAATAGATAAAGCAGAGAATGATATTTTATCTAAATTAGACAACGACGGTGATTTAACTTCAGGATAATACATAGAGGCGGACTGATCTAAAATAAAATGGCATCTCAAATTTGTTTCCTCCTCAAACTTTTTAGTGTATAATTTATCCGTCTTAGCGAACAATTTCCAATCTATATGTTTGGTGCTTTCTCCAACATTGTAAAGCTTATGCTCTGCAAATTCAGCAGAATATCCATGAAATGGGCTTTTATGAATTCCTGAAATAAATCCCTCAACAATTTGAGACGCTAATAAGGGCAAATTTGAAATCGTTGAAGGCCTCTTAGTTTCAGAATTGATATCCATAAATAGATTTTTTATTAAAAATAAAAAAGGCTTGATTTAAACAAAACCAAGCCTTTTAATTTATAACTATTGAAGATGTTTACTATAACAGGTTATCAATAGCCTCTTTGTAGGTTTCTTTTTGAGCAACACCAACTTGACGGTTTACCATTTCACCATTTTTAAAAAACAGCACAGTTGGAATATTTCTAACTCCATATTTAGCAGCAAACTCTTGGTTCTGATCTACATCCATTTTAGCAATGACAGCTTTTCCCTCATATTCAGTATTTAATTCGTCGATAATAGGCCCTACCATTCTACAAGGTCCACACCAAGCAGCCCAAAAATCTACTAATACTGGTAGATCACTTTCTAAAACTTTTTCTTGAAAATCTTTATCTGTTATCTCTAATGTCATAATGCAATTTATTTATTTATTCAAAATTAGGGTTTAAGGCGGAATATGTAACTTAATTATATATTAATTAATCTTATTTAAGAATCAGACTTTCTTATGTTAAAACTTTCTCCATTTGATACTGCAGCCCATACTGGGTTTCTGATTTTTTAATACCGTTCTATTATTGAGCAAAGCATCTAATGCTTCTCGAATGTATCTACCCGAGGTTGGAATACCGTTTTTAGGTCTAGAATCATCCAGTTGTCCTCGATAAACAAGTTCTAGGGTTTCATCAAACACATAAAAATCTGGAGTACATGCTGCATTATAAGCTCTAGCGACTTCCTGATTCTCATCATATAAATAAGGAAAAGGATAATTGAGCTCCCTAGCTATTTTGAACATGTATTTAGGACTATCCTCGGGATGCGCTTTTACATCGTTACTAGAAATAGCAACAAAGCCAAAACCCAAAACTCTATAGTCATTGGCTAACCTTACGATTTCAGCATTCACATGTTTAACGTAAGGACAGTGGTTACATACAAACATAATAACAGTTCCTTTGCTACCTCTTAAGTCGTTTAGAGACAAAGCCGTGTTAGAAACAGTATCCAACAGTTTAAAATCTGGAGCCTTTGTACCAAGCTCCAACATTGTAGAGGATGTTAATGACATTATTAAAAATATTTGTTACCAAATTTAAACAAAAAAGCTATCGTAAACGATAGCTTTTAAAAACATATGGTAAGTTAGACTTACTTTTTACTTGCTTTCTTTTCCTTACTTTCTTTACTTTCCTTGATTTCTTTCTTTTCCTTGCTTTCTTTGATTTCTTTAGCGGGAGCATTTACCTTTTGAGAAAGCTCAAAAGAGAGTGATGATTTGTCAAAAGTCATTTTACCAGATCCTGTTTCTAGGATCACAGCATCTAACTTTTCACTTAAATCAGCAATTTTACCGTGAAGACCGCTTTTTGTAACTACTTTATCTCCCCTTTTGATAGATTCAATAAAGCCTTTTTCTTTTTTCTGCTTTTTCATTTGTGGCCTTATCATAAAAAAATAAAGCACAACAAAAATTAAAACTAAGGGTAATAAACTTCCTAATTGATCCATATAAATTATTTCACTGGAGAACCAGCATTGCTATTTTTTGGATTTACAAAAGCTTTAATTCTTAAAGTCTCTTTTCCAGATGATGTATTTGCTGTAATTCTTATTTGTTTCATCTGTTGGTTTGGCTTACCTGTTGTGTTGAATTTTACAACCATCTCACCTTTTTCACCAGAAGCAACGGCTTCTTTGGTCCATGTTGGAACTGTGCAACCACAACTTGCAGTAGCATTAGAAACTATAAGTGGAGCATCTCCAGTATTTGTGAATGCAAATATATGCTCTACAACTTCTCCTTCATCAACAGTCCCAAAATCAAACTCTTTTTCTTCAAATTCCATAACAGGGAATGATTGTTGTTTTGAATCACGCTCTTCTGCAATTTCTTTTTTAGATTGATCTACTTTGTCTGAAGCTTCATTTTTACAAGCTGTTAAGGACAGTGTTGCTATCGCAACGAATGCTAACATAAATTTTCTCATGATAAATAATTTAAATTAATTACAAAAATATGACATTTTAAGCAATTACATTAAACCTCTGCCTATTTTATTAATTTTCCCGTTGGTTTGGTATTCTTTGGAAACCGTATCCAAAACGCCATTTATAAAAGTACTGCTTTTAGGAGTACTGTATTCTTTGGCTAGTTCCAAATATTCGTTAATAGTTACTCTAACAGGAATAGAAGGGAATTTTAAAAACTCGCACAAAGCCATTTTTATAAGAATACTATCAATATCCGCGATCCTATCTTGGTCCCAGTTTGGAGTTTTATTTTTGGTGATTTCAGTAAGTTGATCATTTGCAAGAAGGGTCTTGGTGAAAAGTTCTTTTGCAAAGTTTTCATCTTCTACATTTTTATACAATCTAGGAACTGTAATCACCTCATCGCTTTCTTTTTGCTTCTGAAGGAATTTCAAAAAGGTGGTATTCACAATTGGGAAATCGTCTATCCAAGTCAGATTTTGATCTTCGTAATAATCGTAAAGATCTTCATTGGGCGCAATGATTAGTTTAAAAACATCTACAATAAATTCTTTATCTTCTTTAAAGCTTGACGTTTCCGCAAGAATATAGTCGGCGTAAAGATCTGACTCTAAAATTTTATCCCAAATCAACTTAGGATATTCATCATCCCGTTTCCAGTGGGTTAACTTCCTATCTTCGACAAGATTACTTATAGCAGAGCTATCTGAAATTCTTTTCAGAAGTTGATTATTGATAAATTTTTTGTTAGGATTCTTCTCTTCTTCTGTCGCTAAGAATTTCTTTTTGGCAATCTTAAAATAATCATCTGCATAGTCTCTGATGCTGACAAGGAGTTCAAAATCGAGTAAAAAAAGATTGTACATCTCTTCTGTACTCCTTTTAAGAAACTTCTCTTCTGCCTGCATGGAGTCTTTACTTCCTTGATGAAAGGCGTAGAGAGATTGCATCACTTTAGCACGAATATGTCGTCTTGTTAACATTTGTTTGTTCTTAATTTTAGCGCAAAAATAATATTTTAAAGAAGAGTTCAACACCTATTTGTATTTTTTTAAATCCTAATTGAAACCTTTCCTAACGCCTTAAGGTTTAAATGGGTCATGAATTGAGGGATTTACGCCATTAACAAACCCTTTAAAGGATTAAACTTATGTTATTAAAGAAGCTAAATCTATCTTTTGGTTACATTTGCAATTTAAAAGTAAAAAGTGAATGAAGGCCTTACTCAGTCTCAATAAATACTTATACAAATACAGAGGAAGACTCCTATTAGGGATTATTATTACAATGGGGGCGCGTATTTTTGCTGTATTTACTCCTCAACTCATAAGAAATTCTACTGTTGCGATAGAAGACTATTTAAATGGCGATATGGTAAGTATTGCTGAAGTTAAAGAAGAGCTTCTCATCAATATAGGACTCATCATTGGGGCTGCTTTAGCCTCTGGCGCACTCACCTTTTTGATGAGACAAACTTTTATTGTGGTTTCTAGGTATATTGAATATGACCTAAAAAATGAGGTATATAATCAGTATCAAAATTTATCCTTAGACTTCTATAAGCGAAACAGAACTGGGGATTTGATGAATAGAATTTCTGAAGATGTCTCCAAAGTAAGAATGTACGTAGGGCCTGCTTTGATGTACGGTGTGCAAACCTTGACTTTGTTTGTCGTAGTCATTTATTTTATGATAAAAGCGGCACCAACTCTCACGCTATACACTTTAATTCCATTCCCCATACTTTCTTTTGCTATTTACAAACTAAGTATGGCCATCAACAAAAGAAGTGCTGAAATACAAAGATTCTTATCACTCCTCAATACGTACACACAAGAAAGTTTTAGCGGTATTGCTGTTATTAAGTCTTATGGGATTTTAAACCGTTTCAACTCTGACTTTGAGAAATTATCCAATGAAAGTAAAGATAAGAATGTTGATTTAGTAAAGGTGGAGGCGTTCTTCTTTCCACTTATGATCTTATTGATAGGTTTTAGTAACTTATTTGTGATTTACTTCGGTGGGATGCAATACATCAATGGAGAAATTGAGAGTGTTGGGGTTATTGTGGAATTTTTGCTTTACGTAAACATGCTTACTTGGCCAGTGGCTTCTGTTGGATGGATTACATCTATGGTTCAAAGAGCCGAAGCCTCACAAGAACGGATTAACGAATTTCTAAGCGAAACTCCAAACATCAAAAATAATTCCCCAGAATCTTCTGAAGATATTTTAGGTGAAATAGAATTTAAGAATGTTAGTTTCACATACGAAGACACCAAAATAGTAGCTTTAAAGAATCTCTCCTTTAAAGTTAAAAAAGGAGAGACTTTTGTTATTATGGGAAAGACAGGTTCAGGAAAGTCCACTATCCTAGAGTTGATTGGGAGATTATACGATGTGAATAAGGGTGAAATATTAATTGACGGTAGACCTATAGAAAGCTATAACCTTAATGAATTAAGAAAACAACTTGGCTATGTTCCACAAGATGCTTTCCTTTTTAGTAGTTCTATACGCGATAATATAAAATTTGGTAAGGTTAATGCCAACGAAGAAGATATTGTAGAGGCCGCAAAAAATGCTGCAGTTCATAATAATATTTTAGGGTTTAGTAAGGGCTATGATACCATATTGGGAGAGCGAGGTATAACGTTGTCTGGTGGGCAAAAACAAAGGGTTTCTATAGCAAGAGCTATCATTAAAGATCCCAAAATAGTACTCTTTGATGACTGTCTCTCTGCGGTTGATACTGAAACAGAAGAAGAAATTTTTAATAAATTAGATAAAGTCTCTAACCATAAAACATCAATTGTGGTTAGCCACAGGGCCTCCTCTGCAAAAAATGCCAATCATATTATCATCCTAGATGAGGGTGTGATTTTGGAAGAAGGCACTCATAATGAGTTACTTGCTTACAATGGTTACTATAAAGATTTATATAACAAACAACTTTCAGAAAAAGAAAATTGAATTTTTAATTGGACTTTTAATTTTTTTTAGGACTTTTGAACAAATGTTATATTAATCTTATTTAACTAAAGTATTATGAGTGAACAAGAGCCGATGAAAAACGAGGATATTTTCTCGAAGGTAATGAGAGCAGGAAGAAGGACTTACTTTTTTGACGTAAGATCCACAAAAGCTGATGATTATTACTTAACTATTACAGAAAGTAAGAAATTTACAAATGACGATGGATCTTTCTTCTATAGAAAGCATAAGATTTATTTGTACAAAGAAGATTTCGAAAACTTTAAAGAAGCTCTAGAAGAAACTACAAACTATATTATTGATAAGAAAGGAGAAGAGGTGATCAGCGACCGTCACCAAAAAGATTTCACAAAACCTTCAGAAGATAATTCAATGTCTTATGAAGAAGCTACTCCAAGTTCAAGTGCTACGGCATTCACTAACGTTAACTTTGACGACATTTAAATTCAATTTTAAAATGTGTAATACCAAAAAAGCCAGCTTTGTGAAGTTGGCTTTTTTGGTATTACACGTATTGACGTAAAAATAGACCTATAGAAATTATAGCAATTGACTAATACCAAATTAAATTTATAATGTCGTATAAATAAATTGAATTATATTTTTGATTGATCTAAGGTAAAATAAAGCATAGCCTTAGTGACGGTAATTATTTTTGATAAAAAAAACCAAGCTAAAAAAGCCTGTGCTGAATTTATTTCGGAAAAACGATTTATGGCAACATTGTAAGTCTAACTTGGTATAAAAGCTAATCTGAAACTTTAAAGGTGATAGGCAAAGCAAAAATCACATCTACAGGTTTCCCTCTCTGTTTGCCAGGTTGCATTGTGGGTAATTTTTCGATAACACGTCGACTTTCTTCCTTCAATTTTGGGTGTGAAGCCCTAGCATTGATAAATTCAGCTTCTCCATTAGCTTTTATTTTAAAAGAGGTGTAAATTCTATTTATACCTGTCAAACCAAGATCTGTAGCTAGACCTGTGTCAAATTCTTTATTTATAAAGGCTTTAAGTTGTTCACTCATACAGGCTTTACGCTCAGTATTATCGGTATACTGTTCACATCCTGGGAAAATAGGAACATCTTCAATAAATTCAAATCCTATTTCTTTAATAGGTTCGTCTTCGATAGGTTCAAAATCATCAAAATCTAGAAGTCCAGGAATGAAAGTTGTCTTCTCCTGAATTGGCTTTTCTTCTGTTTTGGATTCTGGGTATTTTTCATCAATGATAAAATCATTAATATCTGGTTTTGGCCTTTTTATAGGTTTCAATACTTTTTCGGGTACTGTCACATTTGGCATCTCTTCAACTTGGAGAAATTGATAAGAAACTTTATCATTACTCGCTAGAAGCTGTGTTTCTGTTTTCCATTCTACAGAAATCAAGACCAGCAAAAGCACAGCAATCAGTCCGACTTGAAAGAAAATTAGCTTTTTATTATTTAAATTTTTGTGTGGATATTTTTTAGGTTTCATAAGGTATTCGTTTTAAAATTTAAGTGTAACCAAGTGAAGACCTTCAACCCTGTAATGAAGACTGAAGTCTTTGAAGTTCTAAACGAATTCGAAATAAACACTAGTCGTTAATTTATATATTCCAAGAATAATGCCAAAGTCTTTAACACACTAACGTGCACTAAGAAAGGCTTTAAAGCAAGTTTTATAAATTCCTTAAAAACTATCAGAAAACTTTTATTGAATCTTTTAATGCTTCACAACCCATCCACATCACCCTATTACAACACAAAAAACAAGTAGGCATCTTGAATATAAACTTTGAGCATAGATTGAGTAACTTCAACTATTTCTATATATAATTTGAAGCATTACAAAACAAGTCTACTTTCAGCAGGAAATAAGTTTTGTTATAGTATACATCATGGAAATACTAAAATTCAACCTTAGTCAAATTCATCGGAATCTAATTTTTTTGCTTTACCCCAAAGCCTTCTTTATATAAAATAGCTGTAAAGCAGAACCATAGAGACAAAGCCCATCATGATTTTTAAAGTTTTTGTAGAGTTTAGTGCATCATATTAACAAGCTCCTCAGTCCACTAAAAACAGTAAAAGTAGATATGGTTAAGACGCAACGAGAACTTGTCATTAAGCATCGTAAAGGCAAACTGGATATGAGCTAGAATATCTACGTCTATAACTTCTTTTTTTTGCGAAATTATAAAGAAACATAAAACGCTGTGCCATAAATACTAGGCAAACAGTAACTATGAGAGTTGAAG
This sequence comes from Psychroflexus sp. MES1-P1E, assembly GCF_002836055.1. GTDB lineage: Bacteria > Bacteroidota > Bacteroidia > Flavobacteriales > Flavobacteriaceae > Psychroflexus. The sequence continues at coordinate 15,969 of NZ_PJBS01000145.1, read as the reverse complement.
ACAGTGAAATTAAAAGCTTGATCAGCTATTAGAGTTAATCTAAATAGTTGAGGCTTGAGGTGACCGTAACTAAAATTCAGAATAGGAAAATAATCTTTAAATGGTCTTTTGTATTGACTTGTCATAGCTTTTTTAGAGTCTTTCCCTAGACTAAAAGAGACAGCATTCAGTAGTACAATTGTTGGAATAAGCTTATAGTCTATTTTCGCACCTTAAAATAAAAATATCTGTTTTAAGACCAAAAGGGCTTTTGCCACATTGCACAGCTTTGTTGATGTTTGTGAGTTTTCTCATAAACAGCAAGTTGCTGTTCGCTCAATGTACTTTGTATTAAATTAAACAACTCCCGCTCTTCCAAACGAATATGCTTTTGAAGTAATTCATAAATTCTTTTGAAATCTGAACGGGTTTTTTGCTGAATTTGAAAAAGCACCCTTAAGTCTTTGTGTTGAGCTATTGCTTTTCTTTCTAATTCGAACTCGCCCTTAAGCATTGGAAATAAGTGCTCTTCTTCTAACTGAAAATGCGGTAACAGATGATTTTCCCAAAACCAAGTGGCATACTCTTCCATAGATTGAAGATCGGCGCTCTTAGCTACCCCTTTTTGCAAACGCAGAACAAAGATAAGTCCTACGTGATGTTCACGACTTAAATTTTGCAAGGCTTTATGGCGTTTTATTGGTGGGTTGGACATAATTAAAAAAACTCTAAAACAAATTTAACCACTTCTATTAACATGTAGTATTTCTATCCATATAAATACTCATAAAGTATATGAAGCCATTTTTCTTGCTTTGTTCTTTGCTCGATCAGCTAATTCACCTTCAAAGTAATAATCTATAGATCGAAACCAAAAATTTAACCAACAACCAAAATGTTTTTGCTCAATGTTTTTATTAAAGCATATGCCCTCACATTAATGAATCAATTTGGGTTTTCCCTTATGTTTAAGCATCAAATTTATATCCCAGAAATCGGTTGACTTTTCGAGAAGTTCTTCCCAGGAGCGTCTCCCTTTGATGTGCCGGTTTTTATGAGCTTACAAATCTTATATTTAACTTCTGGTAAAAATACAAGCAGGCATCCATATAGCTTGATAACAAATTATCTTATGGAGAAAAATAAATAGAGAATTTTCTGTGCTGCAAAAATCCCCGTTATCGTGATGATAATGTGGATTTGCTTATTATACCAAATTAAACCTATAATGTCGCAATAAATCGTTTCTTTTTCGCCTGCTTTTTATCAAAAATAATTACCGTAACTAAGGCTATGCTAATTATTTTCAACTTCGATCAATCAAAAAATAATTCAATTTATTTATACGACATTATAAATTTAATTTGGTATTAGTTGAGTTAAAGTATAGGGTAAGTCTTTTATTTTTTAAACCTCCAGAGAGATAATTATGCTTAAGTTATATTAGGGTGAAAAGTCTTAATGATATGTTTTTCTTCTAGTTCTAAGAAGACTTCTGGTTTCTCATGAAATAAAATTCTGCTTTCTGGATCTGTATGTGTAAAAATGAATACAATTAAATAGCAAGTGTCTTTTTTCACTTTGTAATCTCCAGTTTTGGCAATTTAGTGACCTATAGATGCTTAATTTTTACCGAAAAGTTTTAAAGCTTTTGTTTTCTAGATTTAGAAAAATCAAAGGCGCCTGCTTCCTATCCAAGTTGAGCAGCATAGAAAGCCTTTCTTCCTCCTCCTTCCAAGGGAAATATAGCTTCACCCTTATTTTTTATATATAACTGGCCTAAAGAATACATTAAGCCTAGAGCCGTAAACAAATTCTTTTTCCCAAATCACTTATCCAAACTCTCTTTTGTAGGATTCAAAAAAAACCTAAGATTACTTTGGGTATAGCTTATTAAATTTTATTTATAATTCTTAATGCTTTGTTTGAGATCATCATTCCCTGAGATGACTTCAAAGGATGTATTTTTAGCACGCTCAAGTTCAAGAGCATACAAAAGAGTATGTGCAACATCTTCTCTAGAGATTTCACCCATTTTTTTAAGCTTATGAGCAAGCTCTACTTTTTCAGTTCCCTTTTTGTCAGTTAAACCTCCAGGTTGAACAATGGTGTAAACAACATTAGATTCTCTTAAGAAATCGTCTGCAGTTTTTTTAGATTCTAAATACTGTTCTAAGCCTTCAATTTTACTTGGGTTATCCGTTCCCATAGAACTCAACATAACAAATTTTTGTAGTTTATTAGTTTTTGCAAATTCTACAGCTTTTATTGCTCCTATTTGATCTACCGCTATTGTTTTTTCATCACCACCTTTTCCACCAGATCCAGCAGCGAAAATAACTTTATCCATACCTCTAAAGGCGCTAGTAAAATCTGCTTCAAGATCGCCATGACGAGTTTCTATTCCTTGATTTTCAAAAAAAGGCTTTTGGGTTTCTTTTCTTATCATGGCAAATGGTTTGAAATCGGAGGAATCTCTAAGAATTTTAGAAATTAACCTTCCTGTTGTTCCGTTTGCACCAATGACTAAAATATTTTGCATTTTTTTAAGTATTTCTTGTTTTTGCGAATGTATAGATTAGCATTTGTAAAGCCTCTAAAATACCCATAAATAATTCGTTTATTAAGTTAAATAGTATTAAAGTGATAATTTTTAGACAGGCACTTTTATCCATTAGCACTTAGAATTTTCAATTATATCGAAATCGATTGCAGAAGTCTCGCTGAAACCCATGGTGCCTCTTTTGCTTAGCAGATAGTTATAAATTCTAACTTCACCCTCGACTACGAAGATGTAAACCCTCTTTCCTGCTTGTTTTAGGTTACAAACTTCCTCTAAAACTTTATTAAATTCATCTATCTGAAAACAAGCCTTTTAGTGAATTAAAACCTGGGCATACTTTTTATTTGGTGATACGATTTGATGAAAACTTTTTTGAGAAATCAATCAAAATTTGATCATATCTAAGAGTCACATTTTCTTGATAGCGAAGAATCTTAATTTGTAAAATTTCCATATTTTGGAAGGTATGAGTGTTAAAGCCCATTCCTGGAGCGACGGTATCATCGTCCAAGACTCGTCATACTCCAAAGTTGATCCGCTCTGGATTAACATATCTCGCAAAAACTAAAACTGGGACGTTAATTTAAACAGCAAGGATTGGCGTGACCTCGACTTTTAGCTTTATGTAAACTGTTTTCATTCTTTTTTAGGCTAAATTATAGCAGAGAAGAAAAAATATTTTTTAAATAAACGATAAAGTTTGTAACGTTACATAACTTCAAACGTATTTAAGGTGAAGCAATTTTAATTTATCTCCTCTGAATTTGTCAGCAACTGATTTGATATCAAAATGTTTAAAAGGAAATGAAAAGGCACAATTGAAGCTGTACAACTCCTATTGTGATGCTATGTTGACTATAGCCTTCCGATATGTAAAGCAAAGAGATCTCGCTGAAGATATCACTCAAGAAGCCTTTATCAAAGCTTTTTCAAACTTACACACCTTCGATGGGCGTTGCACTTTTGGTGCCTGGTTGAAACAGATTGTTATTTATCAATCTATCGATTGTTTACGAAGGAAGACATATGATCTTAGTCTAGAATACGATCATTTGATTCTACCTGAACAGGAAGGAAAAAGTTGGAAAGTAGAGGATTCTATATCTGTAGATCTTATAAAATCTATAGTAGAAAACCTACCCTTAAAGTACAGTCTTGTTTTGAAACTGTTTTTGATGGAGGGCTATGATCACCAAGAGATTTCTGAAATCCTAAAAATTTCAGAAAGCGCTTCTAGAACTCAATTGCACAGAGGGAAAACGATGTTGAAAGACGAATTAATAAAACAGGGTTATGAAAGATTTGCGTAAAGATTTTAATTATGAGGATGCGCCTATACAGATGTCTGAAGGTCATCAACAACTATTTGAAGCCAAATTAAGAAAAGAATCGAAAGCCGTTTCGAGGAGCGAAACTTTACAAAAGAGTGCAGCAGTTCTTATCGTAGGACTTGTGAGTTCTATTTTATGGTTTCAAACTACACCAGATCAAATTCAGCAAAATGAAAACCCTAACTTGATAAGTTTGGGAGATTTTTCTCCAGAATTTCAAAAAATTGAATCGTTTTATCAAGCCTCTATCAATTATGAATTAGCCACTCTAGAAACTGGTGATTATGATGATTTAGTGAATTCCTATGTATTGGAAGTGGAAAAAATTGATGGCGAGTATAAACGTCTTCAAAATGAATTAGCTCGACAAGGCTTTGATGAAACTCTTATAGAGGCTATGATAGAAAATTTACAACTTAGGTTAGAATTACTTCAAAATTTAAAACTCAAGTTAACCGAATTAAAAACCTTAAATCATGATAGCGAAAGTATATACCAATTCTAGTTTACTAGTCATTTTATTACTAGCACCATTCCTTATTTTTTCTCAGCAAAAGAGAGTATCGACTGAAAGTTTTGATGTGGAGAAGAGCCCAATAATTATCTTAGACCTATCACATTCTACAGTCATTATTGAAACCTGGAATAAAAATAGAGTAGAGGTGAAAACTACTTTAACTTCCAATGAGGAGGATAAACAAGCTTTAAACGAAGCTTTTGACGCCTCAGAAATCAAAGTACTTGGAAACAGCAAACGGGTAGAAATTACGACTAGAAGAAACCGAAATGCGAAACGTAATGGTGTTGGGTTTTTCCAAACTTCTGTTCCACCAAACCCTCCACTTCCACCAAATCCACCTCTTCCACCAAAACCATCAAAGCCTCTATTAGAGATAGATTTTGACTATGAGGCTTTTAAAGAAGAGGGGATAGACTATTTAGAAAAATTTAAGGAGCAATTGGATTCTACTAATTTTCGAGAGACCATGCTGGTGTGGAGAGACGAGCTTAGAAACTTTAGAGATGATTTGAAGGGTCTTAGGAATGACCAGAAGAATAATAGAAGCTTCCAAGATTCTTTAAGACAGTATGCACATGTCATTAGGGAAAACATAAAACCTTGGGTAGAAGAATTCAAGGAAGGCTACCAGGAGGCGAAGAACGGTTGGATGATGAAGCGATCGGTGAAGCGAGTGATAGAAATTAAAGTACCTAAATCGGCTAAGTTCGAGATGAATTTAAAACATAGTAAAATGGAAGTTTCAAGTCTACATAATGTTGATGCCAACCTGAGTTACTCAGGTTTGCAATTGGATACTGCCACTGGTCAAAATTCAAAAATAGTAATGAGTTATTCAACGCTTTCAATTAACTCCGCAGAGAGCTTAAACCTGAATATAGACTATTCCAAAAAGGTTGATTTAAAAAAAGTCGATCAATTAAATGTGACCTCTAAAATGTCGGAATTGAAGATCGGTTCTGTTCAAGATCAGGCTATTATTAAGGGCACCTATGGAAACCTACATATCGATAGGATAGACGACGACTTTTCACTTATAGATATTCATTTGGAAAAATCCAGTGCAGATTTGAAGCTGCCAAGTGATAAAAACTTTAGGTTTTATGCCAAATCGTCTAACTCCAAGATTCAAGTTAACTCAGAGTTAGACTTTAGTATGACCAAAAGTTATGATGATGTTATTTACACGAATAAAAATTCAAAAACAAGCTCGCAGATTTTCAACATTACCGCAAATTACAGTAACTTGAAATTAAACTAAGTCAGTGATTATTTAAAAGTTTGACTCCTATTATTAACCATAAACAGAGCATTAACGAAAAAGAGTTTGCCATTTTCCCAAAAGGACCGGAACAAGACATCATCTACCATATAAATTATACTTCCACGACCTAAGCGTTGTTCACCAAAAATTAGAGATTTAGAAATATTTTCTAATGCCTTTTCGCCAGCAAAACCGCTTAAGCGTTCTGGGGTATCTTCAATATAGGCGACATTAAAGCCCTTGTTGAGGTGTTTATAGGCTGCAGAACTGGTTTTTAAGGTGGCATAAGATTCTGTATACCCAAAGGCTAAGGGATGGGTGTTATCTACCTTAATGTTAAAGATAGCACCTTTGATACCATCCTTGGTACGTTCTTTTTCTCTTTCAGCAAAAGAGATTAGATTATTTTGAGTGGAGTCTTTTTCAACCTTTACCTTTTCTAGGCCAAATCCTTTCTTTCCTTCAAAAGTGGACAAAGCACTGCTCATAGCTATAAGTTTCCCTCCATTTTTAATCCAATCGGACAGAGAAGATAACTTCTTTTTATCAAAAATTTTAGAGTAAGATCCACTGGGTAGGATTAAAATATCGTAATCATTTAGGTCTATCTTCATAAGATCCTGAGCATCGATAGAAATAATAGGATAGTTCAGTTCTTGTTCAAAGAAATGCCAAATAGACCCATAACTCAAAGATGATACTTCGTCACCCCTTAAAATAGCAATGCGTTGCGAGTTAATTTTCTTAATATCTGGAGAGCCAAAATCTGTTCCCGAATCTGAAAAACTAGTTTGAGTAGCTGCTAATTTGATATGATACTTATTAGCGAGTTCAACAACCAAAGAATCAAAATTGGAATCTCTATTATTGGTCTTTGTTAAAATCAGGCTACCTCTATCATGAGATTCATTTTCAATTTTAAAAGGTTTTGTTGTCGCTCTTACATCAATCTTGTTCTTGAGTAATTCTGTTAAGAATTTGGCATCAGTTATACTCTTCCATGGGGCAATGTAGCCCACAGTTCCCTCTTCAACAGATTCTTGAGAATAAGGGTTTACTTTTGGTTGAGTGTTTATATCACCGCTAACTGTATAAGCCTTCACTCCATGAGCTAAGGCAAGATTCCAAGAGGTGATATCGTAGGTGAGGGGAGTGCTCAACTCTGGGTCCGCTTCCAATAGGACTTTTAGCATTTTAGACTTGGGTTGATTTGCCGGTACAACTAAAGCCTGGTCAGCATCAAAGGACATTTTTGCAGTGCTGTAAATAGGTTTACCCTTTAGTTTTTCTTCTTTTGAGAAGTGGTACTCATACTCATGGTGATCAAATAATTTAGTCAGCGTATTTAGTTTACTCTGCTCACCAACAAGAACATAGTAATCAAAATCTACAGTATTTTTAAAGTAGGTTTTAAATTCAGAATTAAGTTTTTTAGCATTTTCAGAAGATGTTTTTACCGTGGATAGCCCACTTTGCACATGGTGTTTTATACGATCTTTTAAGGTGAGCTCGTAACCTTCATCGGTATTTATACCAAGACCAGCTTGGCCACTTCCCGCTTGTTCGTAAGTCATGCCTATAGCTCCATTATAAGTAGGGTAAGTGTCTCCGTAACTGGGGTAAAATAAATCGAAACGTTCTCTAGTGAAATAGGCCCATTTTTTTTCGTCAAATGCTTTAGCGTTATTTTTTCCGATTTGGGTCTGAAATTCTTTTTGAAAATTGGTAATAATCTTATGAAAGGGCTTTGCTGCTGGTGCAAAATAATAAGGGCTGTTAATGCCTTGTTCATGAAAATCTACATGAACATGAGGCATCCATAAGTTATAAATTTTAAGCCGGTGTTGGGTTTCTATTTGAGTAGCCCACATCCAGTCTCTATTTAAATCGAAAAGATAGTGGTTGGGTCTTCCCCCAGGCCATGGTTCGTTATGCTCAATAGCATCTTGATATGCTGTGTAAGGGGATGATCTCACTTGGTTGTACCAGTTAACATAACGATCTCTGCCATCTGGATTTACAGTTGGATCTATTATAACTACTGTGTTATCCAACACGTTTTCCTGATTGGTCATGAGCTCAAAAGCAGTCACCATAGAAGCTTCTGTATTAGAGGCCTCATTACCATGGACATTATAACTCAACCAAACAATAGCTATTTCTGGAGAGGAGTCACCTTCCAAAATGCCAGTTTGTTTTAAATTGTCTTTTCGTATACCCTCAAGATTACTATGATTCTCTTCTGAAGTAATTACCGTATAGCTTAAGGTTCTTAGTTCATTGGTTTGACCATAAGATGAAAAGGAAGCTAGTGGGCTATTTTGTGAGAGATATTTAAAGTAGCCGATAACTTGGTGATGCTGCGTAAATTCAGATCCTATTGGGTAACCTAAAAATTCACTCGGAGACTTTAAGTCTTGAGCACTGCTGAATTTAAAAAAACTAACTAATAATAAAAGAGTTAAGAGGTATTTCATGTTATGAGTGTTTTCCGTAAAACTATAGGAAAACATTTAACATCAAATCTAATTAAAGAATTTTATATAATTATTTTTTTAAAATTTCTTCACTGCTAAGTTCCATTTTTTTCATTTCAGATTTATGATAATCTACAGGACTTCCAAAAGCTGTTCTGAATGCTTCCTTAACTGATTTAACTTTTGTTAAGTCTTTAAATAATGCAATCCACTCGTGAAATACTAAAGTAAGGGGATTGTAGGTATTAATAGGCTTAGTAATTCCGTAGATAGGCTTTTCGATTTCTTCTTCAAAAGTGCCAAATAGTCTATCCCAGATGATTAAGGTTGATCCATAATTTTTATCCAAATACTTCTCATTTTTAGAATGGTGAACCCTGTGGTGAGAAGGAGTGGTAAAAATGAATTCAATAGGTCTTGGTAATTTTTTAATAAATTCTGTGTGTATCCAGAATTGATACAGAACTTCTATTTGATGAACAACTAAAAATACAAAAGGATGAAACCCCATTAAGATCACAGGTAAAAAGAAAATAATTTTAAGATTTTGTGTCCATGACAATCTAAAAGAAGTAGAAAGGTTATAATATTCAGAGTTATGGTGTACCACGTGTGTAGACCACCAGAAACGTTGCTCATGAGCAATTCTATGAGACCAATACCTTACAAAATCTAAAGCAATAAAACAAAGGAGATAAGACCACCAAGTCTGTGGTATATAAAAAGGAGTAAGATTATAAAAGAAAAGAAAGAAACCAAAAACACCCAGCTTCATCACACCATTTAAAAGAATATTTACTACTCCAATAAATGTAGAGGACATAAAATCCTTCCCTTCGTATAGTTTTTTGTTTTGTTTATAGCTGAAATAAAATTCTAAAGCCACTAAACTAAACATAACAGGGGCTGCAATCCAAATAATAGTCGTAAAATCTAAATTGGCTACATCTTCAAGGCTAATTTTAACTTTCTCCATTTACATTTTTTTTACAAACATAAGTTTTGAAAAAACATTATCACTAAGTTTTTAGCAAAACTTTATAGGCTTTATGCTCTGTTTAAGCTTTTATGACAATTACTCCTTGAGCCTATTGTTGTAAATGTGTACTCTTTAGAAGAAGGATACAGATAAAGTGTCAAGTAAATTTTGAATTTCATCAGAAAGCTTATCACATCCCTCAGAAAAGTCTGAGGCCTTGGAAAAAGATGATTTTTCAATGTCTAATGCACACTCCGATAAGTTTTCAACGCCTAAATTAAGTGCTGTTCCTTTAACCTTGTGAGCTAGTTTTTTTAATTGTTTTTCATCTTTTTGAAAGTTGATAGCTTTTAATTCTTCTAAATCTTCAGACAAGGTTTCAATAGCCAATTTGATCAACTCGTTATAAAACTCTTCATTATGACCGATACTTTCCATTAAGTAGTCTTTATTGAAGGATCTTGAATTTACCTTCTCAGAATTTTTTAAAGAAGCTTTAATAATAGGTTTTTTGATTTCTTGCTTTTGAATCTTATTTGAATACTCGAAAATAATATTTTTTATAGATTCTTGTAGAATAGGTTTTGATATATAATCGTCCATACCAGATTCTAAACATTTTTCTTTAGTTCCTTCTACTGTTCCAGCAGTGATAGCAATGATGGGTACGTGTTTACCATTTTTATCCTTTCTGATGGCTTTTGTAAGTTCGTAGCCATTCATATTTGGCATTTGTATATCCGAAAAAATAAAATCTGGTTGATGGGTCTTAAATAATTTTAGGGCAAATTGGCCATCTTCAGCTTCGTAAATTTTTACATTCGAATAGATATTCCTAAGATAGGATTTAATCAATTCCATATTGATTAAATTATCTTCTGCAATTAAAAATTTAAGGCGTGTTTCTTTATCAAAATTTATATTTTCAGTGCTTTTCTGTTTGTTAATAACTCTCAAGCTATTCGTTTTTCTTATTGCATTGAATAAAGATCTTTGTTTTATAGGTTTATTAATACATTGGTTAAAACCCAAAGCTCGGTAATCAACCCCTTCCTCTTCTGTATTAGAATTTTTAAGTAGAATGAAACGCACAGATTTTGAACCTTTATGAGTTTTTAATTTCGAGATTATAACAGAGCTACTTATTCCAGAAATCATATGATTTATAAATATGATCTGAGGAGAGTAGTCCATCATTTTCTGAGAAGCACGGTCTAGATCTTGTGCATTTTCAGTCTGAATATTAAATGGTTTTAAATAACTTTCTATAGATTCACAGTGTTCATCTACATTGCCAATAACGAGGACTCTATTTATATCTTTAGGCGGAGGTAGTATGACTTTATCCTTATTTTCTGACTTAACAGACACATCAAAATAAAATTCGCTTCCTATTCCAAGTTGGCTTCTCAGTTTTAATTTGCTTTTCATCAAGTTTAAAATCTGTCCAGATATCGATAAGCCTAAACCTGTCCCACCATATTTTTTTGTAACAGAAGCATCTTCTTGTATAAAGGCATTAAAAATCTTCTTTTGATTTCCTTTTGCAATTCCTATACCTTTATCTTCTACAGAAAATGAAATGGTTGTTAAGTGATTGGTTTTATTTTTGAAATGCACTTTGAGTTTCACATAGCCGCTATGAGTGAATTTAATAGCATTACTTATTAAATTCATCAAGATTTGCTTGAGCCTAACCCCATCTATCCAGATATAATCCGGAATCTTATCCTCTATGACTAAAACAAACTCAAGGCCTTTTTTATGCGCATCATACTTAGTAAGATCTACTACATCGTTAATCAATTTAATTAAGCTGGTTTTTTCTATATCCAGTTGAAGTTTTCCAGATTCAATTTTTGAAAAATTTAAAACATCGTTGATCAAGTCCAAGAGTGTGTTGGCAGATTGAAAAACTGTTTTCATGTATTTATGCTGCACCTCATTCAAAGGAGTTTTCATCAAAAGGTCAGAAAACCCAATTACTCCATTCAAGGGCGTTCTAATTTCATGACTCATATTGGCAACAAACTCAGATTTGGCCTGACTCGCTTTTATGGCTTCAACTTTAGAATTTTCAAGCTTTTTCTCAAAGCGTTTTTGCTCCGTTATATCTTGTATTGTTGAAATGACAATGCGATTTCCATCTTCATTAAAATGGATTAATCCATTGATCATAACCTTAATAAATTCTCCAGTTTTAGCCTTGAGGACCTTTTCCAACGGTCCTATCTTTTTCAAATTTTTCAAATTTTTAATCGCTTGGCGGTCTTTTTCAACAACTTTCTTTTCTGGAGTTATAGACCAGATGTTCATGTCTAGAATTTCATCTTTGGTATATCCAACCATCTCCTGCATTGCTCTATTGACATCTAGGAAATTACCACTCTTAAAATCTGTGATGATTATACCTACAGGAGACAATTCAAAAATATTTTTGAACTGTTGGACATTTTGTTCAAGGTCTTTTTCTAACACCTTTTTATCTGTTATATCATGATGTGTTCCAAACATCCATTCTGGTTGGCCGTCTTCAGTCCACGAAATCACTTTTCCTTTATCAAGAACCCAAATCCAATGACCTAATTTATGTTTTAAGCGTAAATCCATTTTATAGAAATCACTTTTCCCATCAAAATGCTCTTGTAATGCCTTATCGCTTTCAGGTAAATCAATTGGATGTGTTACATTATTCCAAACATCTATAGAATTGCTAAGAGTAATTTCTTTTGTGGTATACCCAAGCATTTCTACAAACCTAGTGTTAAATAGAGCTTCTCCAGTTTGTACATTCCATTCCCAAGTCCCTAAATTGGTAGCATTAATTATGTTATTAAGCCTACTTCTTTCTTTTTTGAGTTTTATTTTGGTGTTTTTTATATCAGTAATATCCTGAAAGGTTCCATATAACCCAACACATTCTTTATCTACAATTTCTGGCTTTATATTCACTAAAGCCCATATAGATCTTCCTTTTGCGGTTTGTGTTTCAAACTCTCCTGTATAAGAGATATGGTTATGAATACAATCTTGGACTTTTTCGGTCATGCGTTTAGCACTTTCTCCGCTTTTAAAAAAGGAGAGCGCTCCTTCTAGGTTTGGCTGTTCATGACTTTCAATTTCAGCGATTTCTTTAAGGATAGGGGTCCAGAATAACTTTTCCTTCTTTACATCATAATGCCAACCTCCAATTTGTGATAAGCTCTCTGCTTCGCTAAATAAATTATTGATAAGTTTCAATTCTTTCTCTGCATTTTTTTGGTCTGTAACCTCTCGTATAACACATAAAACCTCTGTTTCTGAGTTCTTACGCTGCACAACAGTCACATTCATATTGAACCATTTTAGAGAATTATTGGTCAATAAATTATATTCAATAGGAATGCTTGAATTGTATTGTTTGCTGGTTTCAACCGCTAGTTTTAACTTAGTCACCAATTGGTGATCAAGGTCAATCTCATCTATTCTTTTATTAATAAACTTTTTGTTTTTTAATAGTAGATGGTCTTCTTTACCATAAAACTCTAAAAATTTTAGCTCAGCATCCAGAAGGAAAACCATATCCCCAGTATTGTTTAAAAGGGTTTGGAAGCGGTGTTTTCCATCAGAAATGCTTTCATTCAGTTTTTTTAATTCAACCTGTTTTTTGTGGGAGATTATTTTATCCATGACTTCTTGAGATAATTTCTCGAGAATGTCTTTTTGAGCATCAGAAAGCTCTTTAGGACTTGAGTCAAATACATTTAATGTACCAAGAGCATAACCGTTATGATCTACAATAGCTTTACCTGCGTAAAATCTCACACCAGGAGTATTTAAAACGAAAGTTTTGTTTTTTAGATCTTTATCTTTGGAAATATCAGGAATGATATTTAAAACCCCAGGATTTTTGATGGCAATATTACACAAGGAATTATTTCTTTGAAATTCCTTAACGTCGTAATTGAACTTGGCTTTAATCCAAAGTTTATCTTTTTCAATAAAGGCAATATGTGCATAGGAGCAATCACAAACTTTTGCAGCAATTTCTACGAGCCTATCAAAACTTTCGTCTTTTTCAGAGTTGATTATATTATAACTGTAGAGCGCCTTGAGTCTTTCTTTCTCCATGAAAAATATTATTACAATTTAAATTTAGGTTAATATTTTTATTATAGCTAATATTTATTTTACAATGAAGTGCTGACTTATAACTCTAGATTCTACGATAAGTAACATTTTAAAATTTAAATGACTTTAAGATTTTCGCTTAATGTGGTAATAAATTTTTTGATGGGATTTTTAATCATCATAGCCATCATGCTATTGAATTCACCTTCAAAAATAAGTTGAACTGAAGATTCTTTTTCGTTTACTTCTTCAATTTCTCCCCTTAAGGTAAAAGGGAGTTTATCACTTGAAGCAGCCAAAACAACTAGGTGATTAGGTTCCGTCTTCTCTAATTTTAATTTTATAGTGGGCATTCCTTTAAGTTGAAAAAGGAAGCTATCGCCTGAAAGCATCTCAAATTTTTCAATACTTTCAGGCATTAATTTTTTAAAGTTCTCTACGTTTTTTAAAAATTCAAAAGTCTCTTTCTGACTTTTAGCAATATTTACTTTTTCGCTGTCTAGGTGCATAGTTTATGTATTCCAATTGGCGGGATCTTTTCGCCAGGTTTTTAATAATTCAAGTTCTTTTTTATTTAGATAATTGGTTTTGTAAGCTTCTTCAAGCAGGATGTCATAATTACCGAGCGTGTAAACGTCGATATGTTCTTCTTTAAATCTGGCTTCTGCTTCATCAAATCCATAAGAAAAGATAGCCATCATCCCTTTAATATGGGCTTGACCTTCTTCTTTTAAGGCTTTTATAGCGTTCAAACTACTTTTACCTGTACTAATGAGATCTTCAATAACCACCACATTGGCATGTGGATCCAATTTACCTTCTATTTGATTTTTTCTACCATGTTTTTTGGGCTCAGGCCTTACATATACAAATGGTAATCCTAGGTAATCTGCTATTATAGCTCCAATCCCTATGGCTCCTGTAGCTACACCCGCAATGACATCGGGTTTGCCGAAAAGGGTTTCTATAGGCTTGGCCAACTCAGAAACGATAAAATTTCTGATAGGAGGATAGGACAGGATAATTCGATTATCGCAATATATGGGCGATTTCAAACCGCTTGCCCAAATAAATGGTTCTTGTGGGTTTAATTTTATTGCGTTAATTTGCAGCAATAGTTCTGCGGTCTTATGAGCTGTGCTTTCATCTAAAATCATGTTTACAAATGTATAAAGTTTTCGTGAATGACGTGCCAATAATATTATCTACTCAAGAAAATATAGGCTCACAATATATCAATATAAACATTAAAAAGGCTAAAATTAAAAAGCTTATCCATAAGATCGAAACCGGAGAACTCCATTATGTTAACCTCTACCATAAGAAAGAGCATAAGCTTTTGAAGCATCTTAAGAAGAAGTTGAAAGTTATTGTTGCTGCAGGAGGTTTAGTGTATAATTCCCAAAATGAAATATTATTTATTTATCGCAATAAAAAATGGGACCTGCCTAAAGGAAAGGCGGAAAAGGGTGAGGATATTGAGGAAACAGCTATCCGAGAAGTCGAAGAAGAAACTCATGTTCAAGGTTTAACGATTGAAAGATTTTTACAAACCACCTATCATATTATCAACCGTAACGGGAAATATAAGTTGAAAGAAACCCATTGGTATGAGATGAAAACTGACTTCCAAGGGAAACTCATACCCGAAGCCTCTGAGGGTATTAAAAAGGCTAAGTGGAAAAATTTTGAAAAATCCCAAAAAGCTCTTTTAAAATCTTACGCTAACATCAAATTGCTATTTCCGAAAGAATATTTACTTCAACACCCTAAAGATAAAGGGGTTTAAATGCGAGTCTTCAAAATATTTTGAACATTTGTGGATCCAATCCAATTGTCGATACCAGTTTTTAGCAAAATCAGAATCGATATTTTGTCTATTTTAACTCAGCTTTCAATTTAGGTTTGTTCTTTAACATTTTAACGGACAAATCTTCAAATAAATAAGGCGAAAAGCTTTCTTTATATAATGAGATCGTATCAAAAAAATTTCTATCAAAAAATAAATTGAAACCCGTTGCTCCCAAAATTTTAATACTACAGAGTGTCCCTGTTTGATTAATTTTACCAAAACATTTCTTTTTTGATCAGTCTTGTTAATATTTCTGTGTTTACTTTAGTTTCAAAAATATAGAAAGTCTTTAATAGGTAAAGTTCGTGTCCAATAATCTATGGACTTAGAGATTTAATTATCACTTTTTTAATTAGACAATGTTCGGTTTAAATCATCCTCTGTGACAGGTTATCAAATATTTTTTCTTTCATGAAATCTCTGTTGAATCGATAAAAATACTCGTCTAGATAATCCTGCAAATCCGTTACATCCAATGTAAACAGTCCAGTCACACTTTCTACCCAAAAAAATAAAGTTGAATAGAAACTTATTTTTGGATAAAATTTAATTTTTGTCAAAAAAAAGGGACAGAGCTATGTTTTGCTTTTCTTTAAAAACTTTCGAATGCTAGAGGATAAAAGTTTCTTTATGCAGAAATTTTATACACATAATATAGATGTTTCATTTAAAATTGGAAGAATTGTATTTCTTATTTTTTTGTTATTTTTGAACTTTAACAGCTAGAATGACTCACGCATAGTTGATCAACACAGTCCTTTTCTTTTAATTGATAAAATTAATAAAGAGGAATTAAAATTACTGTAACTAAGGCTATGCTAATTATTTTTATCAATCAAAAAAACTTTGCTAACCTATTTCAACTTATAATTCAATTTATTTATACAACTTTAT
>NZ_PJBS01000299.1 GCF_002836055.1 Psychroflexus sp. MES1-P1E | reverse complement strand
AATGAATTCTTCATCAAAAGGAACTTATTTGTCTGAAAATATAAAAGATAAATACTCTTGTATAAAGGTTAGGTAATTCTGAAATTATTTTCAACTATCCATTGGTAATTTACATTTTTAGGGTTTTGGTCTATTGCATATAAACCCATATTTGAATCTTTAAAATGAACTAAATCATTATATTTAGATTTTGAAATTAAAAACGTTTGCCAACACCTTGTATAATTTATTGCTCATTTTCTGCTTATTTACGAAAGTCCTAGCAGACTTTCTATTCTATTATTATTTATTAACTAAGTTGCTTAAAACCGCAGCAAACCATACACAACAACGTTAGCAACAATTTGACGCAACCTTTTGCATAACTATGCATCTGTATATTAATAACAAAATCTAAAAAAATATGAAAACGAAAATTTTACTTTTAATGATTATTGGAATTTTATTCTCTTGTTCTAGTGATGATGAGAATGAAACTGAAACTATTGAGATGAGAATTAATCATTTTCAGAGTACAGGAATGACTATTATCCCTGTTTTGACGCTACTTGTACAAGAAGAGGATAATATCGGAACTGACATTTGGACTAAATTCTACTCGAATATTGAAGGATTTAATTATGAATCAGGTACTATCTATAATTTATCTGTAAAGTCTGAGCCAATAGACAACCCTCCTGCTGACGTAAGTTCTCATAAATATACTCTTATAGAAATTAAATCAACTCAAGTAATTGATAATGAAACTCTTTTTGATATAGATTTAAAAATAAACGGAGAAAACTTTGTAACAACTGACAATGGTTTAAAACTTCTTAATCAAATTAATATTGACTGTAACAATCTTTGTGTTGAATTAGATACCATATTACAGAATCAGGACTTTGTAATCGGAACATTTAAAAGGATTTCCGACAATGAAATAAAATTAATTGAACTTGAATAAAAACTGTTGCTAACAAAGTACTGTGGTAAAAAACAAGTAAAATGCATTAACTTTTCACTAGAGTACTTTTATATTCTTTATCATATATCAACCCTGATTTAGCAATTGCAAAGGCTTGTTTTAATAGGGTATTACATACCGCTATTAATGCTAATTTTTTACTCTTACCTTT
>NZ_PJBS01000298.1 GCF_002836055.1 Psychroflexus sp. MES1-P1E | reverse complement strand
ACGTAAGGTGTTCCTCTCTTAACTACTGCAAAAGCTCTTGCTATTAATTTATTCCTAACATTATTTATAGCTAACATTTTATCTTTTCCTTCGGCTAATTTCCTCTTGTAATACAAGCGTAATTCATTGTCGTGCTGTATTGCTGAAACACTTGCCATACTCAACAAACTTTTCATCTTTCTATCGCCTAAATAATGACATTGTTTTCTACGATGAATGCTTGTGCCTGATTCATGCTTAAATGGTGCTGTTCCGCAATAGCTTGAAAACGCTCTCCAACTTGCAAAACGTGTGAAGTTTCCAGTATGATAAATAAGTTGACAAGCAACCACTAAACCTACTCCTTTGAGACTGGTTAGTAATTCAAAATTCTTGTTCATAGAGGCCTCTGAGGCTAAGATGTCTTTTATGCGAGTCTCTATCGATTTCACTTGCTTTTCTAAGTAATCAATACTGCGTTTTAAGCTTAAACATCCAACATCTGTACTAGAACTTGATAAAAGCACTTTCATCTCCTTTAAAGTCCCTTTTAAACCTGCATTATTTCTAACCAATTGGTCTCTTAAAGCTAACAATCTACCTAACTCTAAATGAGACATACTCTTTACTGTGCTTGGTTTCAATTCTTCTCTATAAAGCCATGCATAACGTGCTAGTAAAATGGCATCTATGCGATCTGTCTTCTCCTTAACAATACCTGAACATCGCTTAATTTTTAAAGGACTCTCCTCTACATAGACAACAGATTGACCATGCAAGTAAAGTGCTAATTTTAATGAGTAATAGCCTGTATTCTCAAAACAGTAAAAAACCTTACTATCTTTGGCAACCTTTAAAACCCATTTCAATAGACTCTTATAGCCTACAACCTCGTTAGTAAACACTTTGTGAACCTGAGCTTGGTGACAATAAGCATCAAGGGTCTTTTTTGAAACATCGATGCCTACTACTTCTTCATAATTTTTCATATTTTTACAATTAAAGTTTATAAATAAGTTGCGTTAACTACTTCCTTTATCGGGAGTTATGACTCCTGGTATTCCAAATGGTTCTTGGCAACTTTATAGAAAGAAAGGACTCGTACGTGTCATGGATCTAGTATTCTAAAACACGTTATAGTTCTCCTCTTTTTCTATTTAAAGATATTTAATACAAACTAAAG
>NZ_PJBS01000297.1 GCF_002836055.1 Psychroflexus sp. MES1-P1E | reverse complement strand
GGTCAAGATTCCAATTAATATAGTTTAAAATCATATCGTAATTTTCAATGGTAGAAAAGCTTTTTTTGCATTACACACAACGGTTTGCGTGTATAAGAAGTAGCGGATTAAAAAGCAATTCACTTTCAGTTTGGCACTGACTTTTATTAAAAGCACTGACCTTTAATTTAGCACTGAACCCGCTATTTCTTATACCCGCTGTTAGTGGCTGTTATTTATGGTACAACATCATATTTCGTTTCTGCCCTGTTGTTAAAAATGTCTTTTTGAATTTTCTGTCCTATTTCAGTGGTCTTCTCAAGATTTGAATTAGTTATTATTTTCAAAACAGGAGCTTCTTTAGCGTCATAATTCGGTCTGTTTCCATAAGTTGTCATTTGAGTTTCATATCCGTTTTGATTTGCAAATGATTTTAACTTGTCCATATAAGGGATTTGGTTTTCGGTCATAGCTTCAAATTCAATTTGGAATTTTCCGTTTTCTTTCACGAAATAAATACAATCAATTCCATTAGAAGTAATTCCTATGAAATCAAATTCAGTTTTATTTTGTTCTAAAAGAGTAAGTTCTCCATTCAATTGAGCAATTTCAATTTGTTTAGCTCGTTGAACAACATTTTCGGTGTTGTCGGTTCTATTTCTGCAACCAAATAAAGATAAAAATCCACTTAATATTCCCATTGTAATTATTGATTTCATAGTTTTCTGTTGTTCGTTATAATTGCCACTAACGATAGCTGTATGGTTAGTATCGCCCGCAGGGTGATATTAATTATACAGTATGTTGTCTGCTGTTATATTTTAATTTTTATTTTACTAAAATTAAGAATAAAAAGCAAAGGAACAGTTGCCGATCCGGAACATTTTATAAGCATTTTTTTCTGGGCTTGCCATTGAGCTATGAACTTTATGTTTGATAAGGTTCGTCGCTCAAGGGCAATAAAAAAAGCCGTTGTTTTCTTTATTAGGCCAATAATTGTTCAAAATACTTGACTTTGTCAAAAATTTTCCCGAAATTAATCAAGTATTTTCTAACGTGCCAACGTTCAGAAAGCGCGCTTTCTACGCTGTCAAGCACAAAATACTTGGCAATGCTCTTCCTAGGTCATAGATTTGCCGTCCTAATAAAGCAAACAACTCCTTAAAGTTCCCCATACAACCCAGAAAAAAGTGTCCGATCCGAATCGGTAATTGCAG
>NZ_PJBS01000296.1 GCF_002836055.1 Psychroflexus sp. MES1-P1E | reverse complement strand
ATGTGTCATACGTAATGGCGGGGAAAGTAGTAAATATCAAGGTTTGTAGCTCGCATCAACACTATTTCTGTTTGATGACGAGAAGCCCCGTATTCCGCCACTACGCATACACTTAACGTTAGGCGCAATTTGGACGAGAAACCATAAAAATAGAATTTATCTTCAATCAAATTTAAATTAATGAGTCACAAAACAATATTTCTGTCATATTCTTGGGATAGTCCTGAACACAAAAATTGGGTTCTAAATTTAGCAAACAGGTTAGTAACGAATGGAATTGACGTTATTTTTGATCAATACGACCTTTCTGCTGGTATGGAAATGACATATTTTATGGAGAAAGCAATAACTGCTGACAAAATATTAGTCATTTTAACACCTGAATACAAAAAAAAAGCAGACAAAAGAGAAGGCGGAGCAGGATTTGAGCACTCATTAATTAGCCTAGAATTATATAAAAGTGATCCGATCAAAACAAAAGTAATTCCTGTAATTAGAAATGGAACTAAAGATACGAGTTGTCCTGTATTTATTGAAACAAGAGTTTTTCATGATATGAGAGATGATAAGTTTTTCAATTCAAAATTTTTTGAATTAGTTAAAATTCTATCAGATGAACCTCTAGTAAAAAAACCTAAACTTGGTAAACTACCAGATTTTAATAATGAAATTCCTGATGTTGAAGCTACGATTATTGAGTTTCGAGAAAAGGAGAGGTTCTTAGGAAATAAAAAATCTATAATTGAAAGTGAAGCAGGTGTTGAAAAATTTGAAAAATCAACGAGAGAAATAGTTGAACAAATAGAAAAATCTTTGATTAACTATCGTGAAAATTTTGGTCTTGGATTCCATATTAAAAAAGAAGATCGTCCAATAGGTATATTGTTTTCGACCGTGTACTTTACTTTTTTCTTCCGTACCGAGGGACTTTATTCTAACTCAGCTAATAGCGCAAAAATAATATTAAATTTCTTTAAAGGACCTGTAGGCTTGGATCCTTCAATTGACTACAGCGACAAGCAAGAAGTCATTTATCGAACTAAATATAAATTTGATTTGGATCAAGAAATGAATCCAATATATACTCGTGTTGATAATTCAAATATCTCTTTGAACACAAATGAAGTTGCAACATTCGCCGTTCGAGAATTAATTTTGAATGAAATTAAAAGAAGAAGTAAAAAATTATAAAAAAAACAGCGCCT
>NZ_PJBS01000295.1 GCF_002836055.1 Psychroflexus sp. MES1-P1E | reverse complement strand
ACCCGGCTAAGAAATCGTAGGGGAGTTTGAAACTCTGACCTTACAATTTTGCACTTAGCCAAGCCAAATATTTTTATAATTATTTTTCTTTTTTCGTTATCAAAATTTTGGTTTGGCGGTTTTCAATCGAAGCTCTAAACTACAATTTACCACCAAAAATCCCTATGTTTTTTAGCCATTGTTGTGCAACGTATTCTTTTTATTAGCCAAATATTGTCACTTTAGATTTGACTGGTTTTCCTTTAACTTTTGCAGGTGTCCATTCATTTAGGGACTTAATAAATAACTTAATTTTTTCAATTCCATCATCACTTTTTTCGTAATTAATAGATGCTTCAACTTCACTTACAGTTCCATCTTTGTTTACAAAAAAGTTTATACTGATATTTTCATTACTATTAGTTTGAACAATCTTGTTAATTCCAGTTTGAAGTAGTTTGATTGTTGATAGTCTTCCGTCATTGTAGTATGGGTAAGTAAAAGATTTGAAATTATTATCTTCATAATCTTTCGTCCACATACTATCAATAGAAAAAATAGATGCGGGAACTATTAAATAGTATTCATCAGGGATATTATGCACAAAATATTTGTCATCAATTTTATCATCTGATATGGTTTGAATAACATATTTACGGTCAGTTTTCCCAAGTATTTTAATCTCATATTCTAATGCTATATTTTCATAGACCAAGGGTGTCCAAGGATATATAACCCCAGGTTTGATTTTATCAGTCGTCCAGACTTCAACTGTAACCTGATTCCCGTGTTTTATAATAGACTTTTGACATTTATAACCTAAGATATCTTTGAATTCTTGGGTTTTGTTTATATCGGTATCTCCATAATTACTTGATAGAGCATTTTGTATAAGTTCCTTTGGTGTATAGTAAATGAAATATTTATCCTTTTCTATTCCAATCCAAGCCGCATCACTAATAAGCCCCAAAATTTCATTTGAGTTCTTATCGTAAATATATTTTCTGCCAGCACCACCAGCATATTCTTCATTAATTATCGCATTATTTTCATTAAATAATATTTCTAATTCCCAACTAGAGTTTGTTCCTTCTCCACTAATTGAATAAGTCAGTTTTCCTTGTGATAAATCAACTGAAGTGTCTTTAACTGTTGATACTTGTCCGTTACAACTGGTCAGTATAATTGCTATGAAAATTAATGTCAGTAATTTCAATTTATCTTGTTTTTTATGTTG
>NZ_PJBS01000294.1 GCF_002836055.1 Psychroflexus sp. MES1-P1E | reverse complement strand
ATATAAATATTTTGCTTTTATCTTTTCTACTATAAACGCCAAATTTTATATTTAGCGGACTTAGTTAATATTCACAGAACTTTCGGTTTAGCACAAACGCCCTATGCTTTTTATACACTGTTAGGCAACGTTTTTATCACCGTAATAATAGTTTTTACCGTCTTTCTTCTCGATAAATATTTCTCCTTTAGGCTCCAAAACTCTTGAACACCAACCTGATACTTTTTGTCTTGTACAGCCAACTGCGTTTGCTACCTCTACAGCTGATAAAGAGTCATCTTCTGTAAGTGTTGCAATTAACCCTAGAATTTTAACTTCCACTTCAGCGAAATTGCCTTGTGCAACTTCAAATTCCTGATGAACAACTTCATCAAGAATTGTGTCATCAGTAAAACATCTTTTTATTTTAAATTTTGCAACCTCTTCTTCTGGATATATTGTATTACACGTTGGACATTTATAACTTTTTAATTTACTATCTGTGAAGTAACTATCAAACTCTGAAAGTACTGGGTCATAAATAAATCTAGCTGCTGTATATTCATCTTTATTTTCTGCATACTTAATATTTAAATCTAAGCAAATGTCATAATCAATAGCATATAAATTATAGTTACCTCCATATTTTGAGGTTCTACCTTCTTCTAATAAATGAATTAAAAAATTTTCTTTAAATAAATTTAGATACTCTTTTCGATTCGGGTCCACAAGTAAATGACTTGCTGGCCTTGTTGGGTTTTTTTCTTTTTCTGATGTTGCTTTTTTTATTATACTATTCCATAAATCATTATAAAAACCTGGAATTAGTCTTCTTTTTAAAGCACCTTCATATTGTTTTTGATATGTTTTTCTTGCCGACCTTACACCATAATTTATTTCGGAAAGGCCGATTTTAGCACTACTATTTTCTGCTTGTTTCCAAGCATTTTGTAATATGAGACCTATCGTTCTAGTGACTCCGATTGATTCTCTTGCAATTCTAGCTATGATTTCGGTTTGATTTCCCTTTAAAATACTTTCTAAAGTAATTCCATTCGCATATATATCTAGTCTCTTTTGAATTAATTCGGGGATTGCACTTTCAAGTTTATTTAATGTTATTGAGAGTCCGCCTAACCTTTCAACGTGTTCATTTAAATCTAGTGGAATTGGAAATATATCACGCCCAATTATAATTCTATCACCAAAATCAAATCTATCAGTAATAACACCAATCTT
>NZ_PJBS01000293.1 GCF_002836055.1 Psychroflexus sp. MES1-P1E | reverse complement strand
CTTTAAATTATCAATCTGATTTTATCCATAAAGATACCGATGAAGCTTTGGATAGTGTGATTAATTTCTATAAACCAAAAAAAAGACCTTACGGTATTTTTTAAAATTAATTTTCTATCTTAGCACTTTAATAAAACGCACAAACAATACACACGTCCGTTAGCTGCAATTATAAAACGAAATCAAATGAATCTAAAAGAACAATTAGAAGACGTTAAAGATTACTTCACTCCAAAAATAGTTACAGAAGTTAATAACCAGTATGTGAAAATTGCCAAGATCAAAGGCCAAGAAGTTCCTTGGCATAATCACGAAAATGAGGATGAACTATTTTACATAATAGAAGGTGAACTTTTAATGGAAGTCGAAAATGAAACTAATAGGACTATGAAAACTGGAGATATGTTGTTAGTTCCAAAAGGAATTAACCATAGAGTTTCTTCAATAGACGAATGTTCAATTATGTTAATAGAGACTAAAACAACAAAGCATACAGGAGAAGTTAAGTCTTCCATAACCAAATCAATCCAAGAACAATCTTACTGAATAGGACTTAAAGTAGTTACTTCTGAGAAAAAACTGTAGCTAACAAAGTATATAATTTATTGCTAGTTCTTGCCTATTTACGAAAATCCTTTCGGATTTTATATTCGGTTTGTATTTGCTAAATTAAGTGCTTAAAATACGCAACAAATCATATACATACACGTCAGGCACAATTTGAAAAAAATCAGTAAGGCGAAAATAACCAGATAAAATAAATGCAAATATTAACTATACGACAAAAAGAAAATACAACTGGAATATTCTTTGCTTTGCTTTGGGCTTCTGCTGCAATTGCTATGAAAATCGGCATAAATTCATCTTCGCCATTAACGTTAGCGGTAATTAGATTTTTAATAGCAGGTCTATTAATGGTCACAGTTCTTCAAATTTTTTCAAGTGAAAAACTACCATCTAAATCTGAATGGTTAAAAATTACAATATTCGGATTACTAAACATAACTATTTATCTCGGTTGTTTATTCGCAGCAATAGAATTTGTATCAGCTGGATTAATGAATCTATTCATTTCTATTAACCCAATATTAATAATATTATTTTCCGTTCTTTTTTTGAAAAGGAAAGTTTCTAAATATGAAATAATTGGTTTTTTAATTTGTTTTGGAGGTCTTTTAATAGCAACTATTCCTATACTTAAAGAGTCAAAAGCCAGTTTAA
>NZ_PJBS01000292.1 GCF_002836055.1 Psychroflexus sp. MES1-P1E | reverse complement strand
ATAAGTCATTAAAAGATCAGACTTTTAAGTTTATTTCTAACTAATTTAGGAGCTCCTGACATAATTTATATGTGACTAAAAACAATGAAAGCAGCTAAAAATCAAAATATTCTAATCTATACCGCACTGCCAAAAGCCAAACGGTTTAAGGTGTATATTCCATTCCTTATGAAAGCTGAACGGGAATGCTTTAAAAAACTAGACTCTAGCTTTTATCATCCTCAACAAAACCTTTGGAGTCTGATTAATACAGTAGAGAATCTTAAAAAATTGAAAGTCTCTTTGGCGGTAAAGTGCTTAAAGTAGGAAAATCTGCGCCAAGGGGCATGCCCAAGATAAACCTTAACAGACAGGGTGAAGCAGAACTTGAAAAAACCCATCAAAAAATGGTTTTAAAGGGGTTTAGTAAAAATACAGTCGATAATTATAAAAGCTCGCTAAAACCTTTTTTTAAATATTTCGAAAACCAATCTCTTAAATCAGTCACTAAAGAACAAATAGAGGGCTATGTTTTTGAATTGATCAGTAAATATAAGATAAGCGAATCTGCCCAAAACACTATCATTAACGCTATTAAGTGCTACTATGAGCATGCTTTAGGGTTACCACGAGAATATTATAACATCACTAGACCTAAAAAGAGTCAAGATTTACCAAACGTCCTTCATAGTAAAGAAGTTAAAGAGATCATTAACAGCCCTAGTAATTTGAAGCACAAAACTATCCTGCACACCATTTACGGTGCAGGCCTACGAGTTGGAGAATTGATTAGACTAAGAGTAGTAGACGTAAGAAGTGAAGAGGGTTATATCTTTATTAAGGATTCCAAAGGAAAGAAGGACAGGCATACCGTACTTAGCAAGCATCTGCTAGAATTACTTCGAGAGTATTACAAGATCTATAAGCCAGCTTACTGGTTGTTCGAGGGGCAAACTGGTGGGCAATATTCCAGTACTAGTATACAAAGTATTTATCGTAAAGCTGTAAAAGACACCAACGGAAACCCTTGGAGTACCCCACACACTTTACGTCATAGTTTTGCCACACACCTTATGGAACGGGGGACAAGTTTAAGACATATCCAAGCCGCTTTAGGTCATAATAGCTCAAAAACGACAGAGATTTATACTCGAGTTTTAGCGATTAATAACAAAACAATAAAAAGTCCATTGGATACTATGTATGAAAGTGTTAGTTTAGATGAAAATAAAACAACGTCCTAAATAGATATATACCCTATACTGAAGATTTGAATAGGGTT
>NZ_PJBS01000291.1 GCF_002836055.1 Psychroflexus sp. MES1-P1E | reverse complement strand
TTCTTGGCTTAAACCCTACTTATGATTTTTAATAGAATCTAATTTTGTCAAATTACTAATATAACTAACAAATTCATTGTTTTTATACTTTCCATCAAATAATGTTCCCGAACCATACTCTATTGTAGGACTGAAATCCGTACTTTTTGATATACTCATTAATAATTGCTCTCCTGTATTAGAGTTTTTGTAAACTAATCTCATAAAAAACTCTGTGCTTTTCAAGTTAGCAAACCATTTTCTTTGTGATTGATTTTTTAAGAGATTTAGCTGTTCTACTTCTAAAGGATTTGTTATTGAGATTTTTAACTTACCATCAATTTCGTAATCTCCATAACCATCAAAAGTAATTTCCACACTATCATAATCAACACTGTTTTTATCTCCTTTGTATTCTGAACAAGAAGAAAAAACAATTACAATCAAAAAAAATAAATACCTTTTCATAACTCCCTTATCTTTTATCTGACCTATAAATAAAATCCTTCAAAATAAGAAAATGCTACACCAATAACACTTCCTTGTGCTCCATATTCAAAACCTCTTAAGTTACCTAAAGACAAATCTTGTCCATTTAACGACCAGTAAGCAGAAGCACTTCCTGTAAAACTCCCTTCAAGTCCTAATAATCCGTTTCCTTGTAACGTAACTCCCCAATCTCCTTTGTTTTCACCCGCAACAATACCTATCAAGCTTACTTCGAGCTGCACACCTACTTTAAAGGCTGCTTCGCCAGAAACATCTAATGAAAACGCCTGTATTCCTGTGCTTTCAAGAGCATTACTAACCATTTCATTGCCATCTAAATCTACGGTTACTGGTTCAAAGTTCTGATGCAATTGAGCGGTAACTTATTTACTACACGAAAGGATTCGTGCGCTTGCGGGGGGGAGTTGCTTAATTTTCAATTATCCAATTTTCTCTTCCTACATAAACTGCAAAATATAGTAGAGCAACACTAAGGATTATATAGAGTGTGACATATATATTTCTAATTTTTTTCTTTTTAAAACTTTCATTCTGATATTTTTCGAATATATAGGTGTGTTTTTTCTTTTCAAAAAAATAAAAAGAATAAAATAAGCTTACTAAAATTGTTATAATATTTAAAAAAAGTAATGTGTCTTCAAGTATAGGTGTTTTTTCTATACTCAATGCTGCTATTATGGTAATAATTGACATAATATTAAAACCAATCAATATTCCTATTGCATAGGCCCCTGTTCGTTTATTATCTTCAAGACCATATTTAGACTCAGATTTA
>NZ_PJBS01000290.1 GCF_002836055.1 Psychroflexus sp. MES1-P1E | reverse complement strand
ACAACTAATGGTAACAACGTATAAAATTAATTGCTTGTAAAAGCCTACTTATGAATCCCGATAGCTATCGGGATTCTATTCCGTTTTTATTTGCTAAACTAGTTGCTTAAAACACGTAACAAACCATAATGTGCCAAGAAGTAGCCACGGCAATAAACTGACTGAATGCTGTAAATAAGATGATGATTAGTCCATCGAGGTCGTTGTATAGGCTTAAAATTGCTTTAAGACAAGTTGGTGATTCTATTGGAAATTTGAAAGACACTCACCTTTCTAATTTCTTCAACAGAATAGCCTATAGAAAAGGGAGGGCAGTCGCTGTTTCTGCAAGAAAATTAGCTAACATACTTTGGAATATGCTTTACAAAAACAACAATACAATCCTCCTATTGTTTATGAATATCTTGACCAAAAAAGAAAGAGAATGGTCAAAGAACTTCAAAAACAAATTGCTAATTTAGATGCAAGAATGAGTGACATTTATCCTGCCTAAATACCAGTAAAAACAAGGAATAAACAAAAGGTTACTCAGAATATAAAACCGACACCATAAAACATGAAAGTACTATCAATAGAAATAATAAGTAATTCAGCAGGGATGTTGATTATAGACGGAGATCAAGGCACATATTCTGTAACAAACCTTGGAAAACCCTTATCAATTCCAAAAGCAGACAACACAATAAAAGACATCATTGAATTTCAAGCTAATTTCTATAAGCATCTTCAAAATCAAGATATTGATAGAGTTGTTTTATGCGAAGGGGGGAGTGACTCAAAAAAAATGAGAGTTAGAATGGAATTTGCAGTGCTTAGTGAATGTGAAAAGCAATCTATGGAGTATAAAACCTATCCGACAGGCTCTTGCACAAGACTAATTAACTCGACTTACAAAAAAGAGACTGGACGAGAATTTTCAGATGATTTAGTTAAAAATAGTTTACCTAAATACATGGGGAAAGCACTTGTTGCAGGCTGGAGATTTTTAGAATAAAGGAAAGCAGAATAATTAGAAGTTTATCTTTCAAAAATGGAGTCACTTTCTGATAGAGGTCAATCCTATTCCTTCACCTTATGACTCCACCCTAAACAGAACTGTCTTTGTTTAGGCTTGTGTGTTTAATTTGGTATAACCGCTTATTAGCTGGTCCAAGAAGGCTTTCTACATGAGTTAATTTAAATCCAACAGGAAAAGAATAGGGGATAGGTCAGCCAAAAAAGGGGATTGATTTTATCGAACTAGTTATTAGCAGAATAGAGATTTAAATACCCATTAATACCAATTTAAACCTATAATGTC
>NZ_PJBS01000320.1 GCF_002836055.1 Psychroflexus sp. MES1-P1E | reverse complement strand
CTATTAAAATGCTAACTTAAGCCGTGTATAATTAATGGCTAGTTCGAGCTTGCTTACGAAAATCCTCGCGGATTTTCTATTCGGTTTTTATTTGCTAAATTAGTTTCTTAAAAACGCAACTAACCATACATAAAACCGTTACCACACATTTGAGAAAAATAGTATTCATATTGACAATAGTGAGTTTGTTTTATAATTGTAAAACTGACAATAGAACTGTGGAACAAAAAAATACTGAATTTTACTATCCACGAATTACAAATTTCGAGAACGACTCAATCTTGACTAAAATTGATTTGGATTCTATCAAAAATTATGGAGAACTAATTAAAATTGCGGATAGAATTGCGTGTAGTGGAAAATTACCTGTTCTGAAATTTAACTCTGATAAAACGGATTTCAATCTTTTAGTCTTTAAAATGTGTTCGGAATCAAATATTATAGCAGATTATTCTGGAAAAAATGTAATTTCAATAGAAAACAATACTGTAATTATAAATGACCAAATAGAAAAGCCGATAGATAGTCTTAAATCAATTTTACGGAATCACATATTGAATCCTGAAAAGCAATCTGATTATTCTCAAAATATTGAAAAAGCTTTAATCTTTTATTATCAAGATAGCCTGTTTGGAAAAGAAGAAATAAAAAAACAACTCGTAAAAATAACAACCGAATTTAACGAGCTAAACGGAAAGAATGGAGACAGTCTTCCATTGAGAATTAAGTTATGTGATTATCCATACATCCGAATTGAAATGCCGATTCCACCACCACCGATTGAAAAATAAAAACTTGTGGTAACACCGTGTATAATTAATTGCTTGGTCACTGCCGACTTACGAACATTCCTGCGGAATATTCTATCTGTGATTTATTTGCTAAATTAGGTGCTCAACCACGCAAATAACCGTACACAACAACGTTGGTGGTAATTAAATTATATATTATGAAAAAAATATTTACACTTATTTTTGCTTTAATAGCATTCACATCATACTCTCAAACATATAAAGCAGTTAAAATAACTGAAACCACAAAGTTATTACATTCTGGAGTAAACTCGCTAATTGGAGGAGTATCAAGAGTTGCTTTACCAATAAATTTACCAGAAAATACAGTAGAATGGTATTACAGTTTTTCAACAACTGCTGGTTCAAGTAGAAGTTCAACTCTTAATTTAGCTGTGCAAGTTGCAGCATACGCATCAACTGGACCGATGGGTTCAACTATTGCTAAAGGGCTTAAAGTCCCTCCTGGAAATGGCGAAGTTGATGTTTCACTTATAACTTCCGACTCTAAATCTGCATTTCTCTCAAAAAATGATGACCTTGTAAAACGCTATTCCGATTTAAGTGAAATAAGTACAACTCAAAGTGTTAAAACAATTAACAATTTATTGACAGGCTCCTATTATTTAGGGTTAAGAAACCCCTCCTCATACGAATCTGTAAGTGTTACTATAGAGGTTGTTGCTATGGTAAAAGTGGAGGCAACAACAAATGGCTGGACTGCTACTAAAAAACAAGAAGCATATATTAACTTCAATCAACCTTTCAAAAACTTATTTAAAGGACAATTAAAACAACCTGAAATAGACAGTTTTACTGGTTGTTTTATGTCAAAAATCACTTCTAACTATACCCCATACCAGTTAAGTGCTTTTGCGGAATATGAACTAAACGATATTTTGGCAAAATTTGGAGATAAATGTTCTGAAGAATTAAATATCAACTTTGACAATGTAGCTGTTCCACAACAAAACATAAATAAGGACAACTTAATTGGTAAATGGAAAGATCAGAACTCAACATTTACTATTTATGAGAATGGAACTATATTACTAATATTCGATAATGGGAAAAGCTTGTTTGGAAATTGGGAATTAACTGAAAACAAACTCAAGTTTGTTTTCGATTTTGGGAAAACGATTGATGAATATATCATAATAGAACTTACTGATAAAATATTCAAATATAAAGGAACAAAAGAACCGACTTTATGGAGTGCAGACAAAATCGGGAATTACTAAACCATAGACATCAATAACTTAAACTAAAAAATATGAAACAAATAATCCTATTAATTACTATTGCTACTCTTTTTGTTAGCTGTTCAAAGTCAAATAGAGAAACATTAATACTTGGTTTATGGTGTTCTCACGACAAAGCAAATAGCAATTCTATTTGCTTAGATTTTGAAAGTGGTGATTTTCCAGATGGTTACGAGCGACTTATAACAACAATAGAATCTGAGCATAATAATGGCCAATTTAAAATTGATGGAGATAAAATTTACATACGATTTCCTGACGAGTTGGATATGGAGGCTAATAGTTCTTTTTTTGAGCAAGAAATGGAATTAACCATAAAAAATATTAATGAAAATTCAGTTTATTTAATAAATTCCTCAGGGGATGGAATAACCCTAATCCGCGAAGACAATCCGAGAAAATTATGATACAAATTTCAGGAACTGTTACATAAATAATTATAGCTAACGAAAATGAAACCTTATGTAAAGTTAGAATTAATGAAAGTTTGCACCCTTATTTCTCAATTAAGGACTTAGAAGCTGACGTTTCTTCAATAAATAATATAATCAATGAAAAAGATATTTCTTTACTAATCAAAGACTATTTGATTAAATCATTTACGGGAATATTTATCATAAAATTAACTCTTAATAGATTTGAATTGGTTGACGATTAAAATAATTTTCTCTAGAATTATCATTAAAAAACTATCGCCAATATCATCTATATTTTATAGGGCAGTTGGTAGCGAACTGAAACAACAAAGCAATTAATAAGCTCCGCCAAAACTTTATTTTGACGTTTTAATATGAATTAAGTTAAAACACAAAGCCAAAGCTTTGGCTAATTAGTTAAACGGAAATAAATACTTTTAAATCGCCCTACAAAAACATAGATTAGTCATTACCACAAAGACCTAATCATAAAATATAATTTCAATTTTAAAGAAAATCAATTTCTGGTCTACTTCAGAAAACTTCTAGATAGTAATGAGGTAGATAAATGGATAGAGCTTTATAACCTAGGGACTTATGATAAAGGCTACTTAAAAGGCAGTACTATCTTCTGGCAAGTAGATCAAAATTCAAAGGTCAGAACTGGTAAGATCATGAAGTATGATGAAAATACGGGGAAAAGAATACCAAAAAAACAGAATTGGTACCATGCTATCTACAATAAAAATGATTTTAACTTAAAACAAGTCCCCTTTGGACTTCATCTCTTACGAAAACACAAGACAAAAAAGATTGCACTAGTTGAAAGTGAGAAGACAGCATGTTTAATGTCTACTTTCATGCCTAACTTTATATGGCTTGCTATCGGTAGTTGCCAAAATTTGACAAATAATACCAAATTAAACCTATAATGCCGCAATAAATCGTTTCTTTTTCGCCTGCTTTTTATCAAAAATAATTACCGTAACTAAGGCTATGCTAATTATTTTCAACTTCAATCAATCAAAAAATAATTCAATTTATTTATACGACATTATAAATTTAATTTGGTATAATATGCTCTCGGAAATAAAAACCAAAGAAGTTATTTTATTTCCAGATGCGGGTAAGTTTGCTTTATGGGCATCAAAGATTCAAGATTTACCTAAATCAAATTTTTATGAAGTATCAGATTTACTTCACTCAAAGTCTACAGAAGAAGAGAAAAGAAAGGATTTTGATATCGCCGATTACTGCCTTAGAGTGTATTTAAATGAAATTTACTCAGTTGTATTTGATTTGATTAAAAACTCAAATATCCATGAAGGGCATGCCTCTAAATAAAAAACCCCTGATTTACAGGGGTTTAATTGGTAATCGAGTGATCGCGACAGGATTCGAACCTGTGACCGTCTGCTTAGAAGGCAGATGCTCTATCCAACTGAGCTACGCGACCTTATTTTTGCGAGTGCAAATATATAAATTATCTTCTTTTACGCAACTATACTTTCGTTTTTTTAAAATAAAAAAGCCCCACGGTCTGTGAGGCTTTAAACTAGTTTCAAAAAAACTTATTTTGCAGTTTTCATTCCATCTTCAATCATTCCGAAGAATTGATCTAGCTTAGGAAGAATAACAATACGTGTTCTTCTGTTTTTAGCTTGTCCAGCTTCAGTATCATTATTAGCGACTGGGATATACTCTCCTCGTCCAGCTGCTGTCATTCTCTTAGGATCTACGTCGTATTCGTCTTGTAAGATTCTTACAACTGCAGTAGCGCGTTTTGTACTTAAGTCCCAGTTGTCCTCTATATTAGTTCGTGAGATAGGATCATCATCAGTATGACCTTCTACCATAAACTCAAAGTCTTTTTTATCGTTAACAACGGTGGCCACTTTACCCAAAACTCTTTTAGCTTCGGCAGTCACTTTAAATTGTCCACTTCCAAACAATAACTTATCAGAAATTGAAACAAAAACGACACCTTTCTCTACATTAATTTGGATATCCTCATCATTGATGTTACCCAAAGCGCCTTTAAGACTAGTCACTAATGCGAGTGTTACGCTATCTTTTTTATTGATTGCATCTCTCATTGTTTTGATTTGAAGGTCTTTTTCCTTCATGCTTTCTAAAGAACGCTCAAGATTTTCAGCCCCTTTTCTAGAAATAGTAGCAAAATCTCCAGTGGTGCTTAATAAAGCTGAATTTGTACTTTCAAGTGTTTTAATTTGGCTTTCATATGAACTCATCATATTGTTTTTCTCGTCTTCACAAGCAGAAAGTTTCATCTCAGCAGTTTTCAATTCATCTTGCGTGGTCTCATACATACCTTCCATTTCTGCAAATTTCTTATTAGAAACACAAGATGTCATTAATACTCCAGCAAATGCAATAGCAAATAATTTTTTCATAATTTTATTTTAATTAAGTTAGTCAAATTTAATATCTGTTAAGTAGTAAATAGTAGTCTTAACAATTATTTATTAATCATTTTTAACCTGCTATACTTCTTCGTTTTCAATACAAAACTATGCCAAACTATACTCTTAACAACAAAAATTTGTTTCTTTTTTTGGAGTTGGTGCCGTTTATGTATTAAATCTATAAATTTTGTGTAGAAACTTATATGTGATTTAAATATAGCAAAAAAATGTGAAAATTTTCCTTGTGTTAAAAAACGAAGGGCGGCTATCCCATCTAAGAGAAGTCTTACAAATAAAATAGGGTAGGGGTTTCTTTCTGAATTTTTTAAGATAGAACATAAAGAGTTTCTGAAATTTAAAAAGGTTTTGTGTGGACTAGAGTTTGAAAGCGTGCCTCCACCTTGGTGAAAAACTTTACTTTTATAAGTATACATAATAGTAAACCCTAAGTTTTTTAGTCTCCAGCACAAATCGATCTCTTCTTGATGAGCAAAATAGCTTTCATCAAATCCATCGGAAAGTCTAAAACATTCTTTTCTTATGGCTAAACAAGCTCCACTAGCCCAGAACACTTCTATCTCAGTATCATATTGTCCGGTGTCTTCTTCAATGGAATCAAAAATTCTTCCTCTGCAAAAGGGGTAACCCAATGCGTCGATAAACCCGCCTGCTGCACCTGCATAATCAAAATTATTTGGCTGTTGTATAGATTTTATTTTAGGTTGTATGGCAGCAATAGAGGTATTGGAAGCAAACAATTTTAAAAACGGACTCAGCCAACCTTTAGTCACTTCCACGTCATTGTTTAATAAGACATAGATATCTTCTTCTACATTATTTAAAGCCTTGTTATATCCTCCTGCAAAGCCTAAATTAGACATATTTTTTAAAACTACAACTTCAGGATATTGCTGACTTAAAAACTCTAGTGATTCATCTGTAGACCCATTATCGGCCACGTAGACTTTGGCTTTTGCAGAATGGGTGAGTACCGAAGGTAAATACTTTTCGAGAAGGGCCTTTCCATTCCAATTCAAAACAACAACAGCAATATTCATATATGAAAGTTATAACGAAGGTAGATCCTTCAAGAAAATATAAGTTTGACGCTCGTAATCCATCTTGCAAAAATAATGACTCATACCGTTGGTAATCATCAATAAGTCGGCTTTAAGGGCCAAATTATACCTTGCAATTTGATCAAAAGTGTCTTGATTAATTTTAATATGTGGAGCTTTGCATTCTACAATAAGCTTTATGTTTCCATCGGTTTTAAAGGCTAGGATGTCATAGCGTTTGGAGATCCCATTTAGATCAATTTTCCGCTCTTCATTGAGAAGAGAAGGAGAGTAATTTTTTTCTGAAATCAAAAACTGAACGCAGTGTTGTCTTACCCATTCCTCTGGAGTTAAGATCAAATATTTTTTCCTCAATATAGAAAATATAGAAGGTTTATTTTCTTTACTTTTGATTTTGAATGAATAGTCTGGAAAATTCAATCTTTGCATAGATCAAAGAAACAAAATTGAATTAAATTGAAGTCAACCAAGCATGAAGGATTTTAAATCTATTATATCTGATATCGATCAACGTAAGTTTGCACCAATTTACTTCTTAGTGGGAGAAAAGGAAACTTTTTTTGTGGACCTTATCGCTGAGAAAATTGAAGCTACAGTCCTTACTGAGGATGAAAAAGCCTTTAATCAAAGTATTCTTTATGGAAAAGAAGTCACTATTGATGATGTTATAGGCCAAGCCAAACAATACCCTATGATGTCCGATTATCGAGTTATCATTGTTAGAGAAGCTCAATCTCTGTTGAAAAATATCGACACTTTGTCCTCTTATGTAGAACATCCACAGCAAAACACAATTTTGGTTTTTTGTGTGAAGTATAAAAAAATGGATGGAAGGCAAAAAGTCACAAAATTGCTTAAAAAGTCTGCAGTTTATTTTGAGACTAAACCCATGTATGACAATCAAGTCCCTCAATGGATTTCCGAAACGCTTTCCACTTCTGGATATACGATTGCTCCAAAAGCTTCTGAAATGCTGGTTGAGTTTTTAGGAAATAATTTGTCTCATATCTATAAGGAACTTGAAAAGCTTCAGAATATACTTTCCAAAGGGTCAAAAATAACACCCGAGCTTGTCGAAGAAAATATAGGAATCAGTAAAGATTTCAATAATTTTGAATTGACCAAAGCCATAGGGATAAAAGATGAAATGAAAGCGCAACGTATTGTCGCTTACTTTGCTCAAAATTCTAAAAACCATCCCATCATATTGACTATGACTCAACTTAATTCTTTTTTCAATAAGCTATTGAGATACCATGCCCTTAAAGATAAATCACAATATGCTGCGAGTGCAGCCCTAAGTATCAATCCTTTTTTTGTAAAAGATTATAGTTTTGCTGCTCAGAATTATACTATGAAAAAAGCGAGTCAGGCGATAGCCTTAATACGGGAAGTCGATATGAAAAGTAAAGGTGTTAACTCCAATCAGGTCCCCTCTGGGGACCTGATGAAGGAATTACTCGTTAAATTGATGCGCTAAGAATTTGCTTTTAACTCATCTATTTTCTTACCCACATCATCTGCTTCTTTTAATTTAGCATCCGATTGTTGTCTATTGGTTTTAGATAAATCAAAAGCCTCTTTTTGAAGCTTTTTATATTGATCTTGAAGTTTTTCAAAATCGGTTTTCTTTTTAAATAGTCCAAACATAAATTCTTTTTTTGAAATATAACACCCTTTGCTTGATTCTACATAAGTCTTAATTAAGACTTAACTAAAGATTACAGGCTTATTTATTTAGCCCATAATATTATATCCACCATCTACATGTCTTATTTCGCCAGTGGTTCTTCCTTTAGGTCTTAATAAATTCAAAACTTCAAAAGCGAGATCTTCAGGCAAAGCATTTCCCAGTGGACTTTTGCGATGTGCAAATTCTACATCTTTTTCATTAAGGGTAGCATTCCCAGCTTTGCTTCCCATATAGGGTGAAAACCGAATACAATTAACACGTGTGCCATTTTTTCTTCCCATTTCGTCAGCTAGTTCCACTGTGATGCGCTCTAAAGCAGCTTTGGCAATACTGATATTCCTATAGGGGTGGAAAGTCACTTTAGAAGCTGCTATATAACTTAATGAACAGATTGAAGCATCGGCGTTTAGTAAGTTATTTTTAAACAAATGACTGGTTAAACTTATCAATGAGTAGGCCGAGACTTCCATAGCGTCACAAAACTCTTTAAAAGTGACATCTAGCAAGGGTTTTACGACTTTATTTCTGATGGTTTTATCCATAGCAATAGCGTGGAGGAACCCGTCAATTTTAATGTTTTTTGTCTTTAGTTTATCGCAAAACTCTTGGATGCTTGCTTCTAAGGAAACGTCCAAAATTTCTGTCATGGTGTCTTTTCCTAATTCTTGGTGAACACTATCTTGAAAATCTTTAAAAGTCTGATCAAGAAAAGATTTAGCCTTGTCGGATAAGCTATCGTGAAATTGACTTACGCCTAATCCTGTACAAATGACTTGACCACCGTTTTCTTTTATTTTTTTAGCCACATACATGGCTAAGGAATGTTCATCTGCGATTCCTGTGATGAGATAAGTTTTACCTGTAAGCATTTTTTTATTTTTTAAATTACCATTTGTATAATGCAGTTCCCCAAGTCCAACCAGCTCCTACGGCTGCAAAGAGAAGTAAATCATCTTTTTTGAAACGATTGGCTTTGTGCACCTCATCCAAAACCAATGGAATAGTTGCTCCAGATGTATTAGCATACCTATCCATGTTAGTCATAACCTTCTCAAAAGGCATTTTTATTTTTTTAGCAATCGTTTTTAAAATACCAATACTAGGTTGATGGGGGATCATAAAACTAACGTCATCAATAGAGGTGTTGGTTTTTTGAAGAAGCTCTTGGATAGATTCTGGAACTACTTTAGTCGCCGTATCGAAAACCTCTTTACCGTTCATATGGAAATAATGCATGCCTTTTTCAATCGTTTCCTTAGAGGCAGGAGTTTCGGAACCACCACCAAGAATTGTGAAGTGTTCTTTTCCACGACCATCGGAATGTAGGTTGAAATCGATAAAGCCTTTATCCTCATCGGTTTTGCTTAATACTAAAGCGCCAGCTCCATCTCCAAAAAACACGGAATCCCGACGATTCCAATCGATGATATTCGAGAAGGTATCTGCGCCAATAACTAGAACATTGTTGTACACACTATTTTTTACAAATTGATAGCCTACAGAAATGGTGAATAAAGCGCCAGAACATACTGCGGCAACATCAAAAGCAACGGCCTTATAAGCTTTCATTTTTTCTTGAACAAAACAAGCACAGGAAGGAGCTTGTCTATCTGGGGTGGTCGTGGCAACGATAATTAAATCGATATCCTCCACCTCAAGGTTCGCGTTCTTAACAGCCTCCAGACCAGCTTTATACGCTAAGTCGCTCGTGGCCTCACTATCTACAATTCGTCTTTCTTTGATTCCTAATTTTGAATAAATCCACTCATCTGAAGATCCGACCTTTTCAAAAAAGGAGTTGGGAACTATTTTTTCTGGAACATAAGCACCAGTTCCACTTATAAATACGTTTGGCATATAATTGATTTTATTCTTAGGCGATGAAATTAAGTTTTTTAATCACTTTTTAGAATAAAAATATAATAAGTCGTAATATTTTAACATTTATTAATACGTAAGTCTTAAGATTCGAATAGGTCTGTAGATAGGTAGCGATCTCCTCTATCACAAATAATGCTAACCACAACCCCAGTATCTAAACTTTCGCAGAGTTTAACAGCAGCAGCAGTAGCTCCTCCTGAACTCACTCCTGAGAAAATACCTTCTTTTTCTGCAAGATACCTCGCCATTTTTTTAGCCTCCTCTTCACTGACTTCATAAATATGATCTACACGATTAGGATCATATATTTTTGGCAGGTATTCATTTGGCCATTTGCGAATTCCAGAAATCTTTGCGCCCTCAGCAGGATGAACACCAATGAGCTGTATGTCTTTATTTTTTTCTTTTAGAAATCTTGAAGTCCCCATAATGGTTCCTGTGGTTCCCATGGAAGATACAAAGTGAGTTACTTTATGGTTGGTGTCTTCCCAAACTTCTGGTCCTGTTGTTTTATAATGAGCTTTCCAGTTATCTTCGTTTCCAAACTGGTTAAACATATAGTAGTTACCAGTTTTCATTTTTTCTTCGGCATAATCTCGAGAATATATAATGCCTTTCTCACCATCTGTTAGGGTGACCTTCGCCCCATAAGCTTTCATGGTTTGTACACGTTCTATGGTTGCATTTTCAGGCATGACCAATTCTATATCTAATCCAAAAATACTAGCAACCATCGCCAATGCTATACCGGTATTTCCACTAGTGGGTTCTATAAGCTTTGTAGTCTTGTCGATATCACCACGTTCTAAAGCAGACTTTATCATGTTGTAGGCCGCTCTATCCTTTACGCTTCCTCCAGGATTTTGTCCTTCGAGTTTAAGGTATAGTTTAACGTTTGGGTTTTTGACCAAGGTTTTGGCTTCTACGAGTGGGGTATTCCCAATTAAATCTAATATACTTCGACTCATGTTATTTTATTTTCGTTGATTTTATCCATAGATTTATGAGTTACTCTAGAGTTTTTGGCAACCGATTTGGTTAACCATACGTTACCACCTATCGTAGACCCTTCACCTACGATGGTATCTCCTCCTAAAATGGTAGCATTGGCGTATATGGTGACATCGCTTTTTATAGTGGGGTGTCTCTTTTTATTTTTCATCTCTTTACTTACCAATAAGGCCCCTAGGGTAACTCCTTGATAAACTTTTACGCGATCTTCAATCACACAGGTTTCACCAATCACTACACCTGTGGCATGATCTATAAAAAAGGGACTTCCTATTTTGGCTCCAGGATTGATATCGCTTCCCGTTTGAGTATGAGCACATTCAGACATTAACCTAGGAACCAAGGGTAGCCCAAATTCCATTAATGTATTGCTTAACCTATAAATCGCTATCGCGTAAAATCCGGGGTAAGCCAAGTAGACCTCTTCGAGTGAATTGGCTGCTGGATCATTATCCTTAATAAAACAGGCATCTTTATTCAACTTCTTTAAAATTGCAGGAAGCTTACTCATAAAGTCGGTCCAGATTTCCCGGCAGGGGTCTACTTTTTTAAAGCAAACTAAATCGGCCAAGTTTTTAAACTGCTCTTCCAGTTCGTCCATTCCAGAAGCGACATCAGTATTTTTATCAAATAAAGTTAGGAACAATTGTTTTGTGAATTCTTCAGTTTTACTTTTTATCTCATAGATATTACAAACCTTAGCTTTCTCAGCTTTTATCTCTTCAATAATATCCTGTTTTAATACGGGTAGCATAGCGATAATGTATTTCTGTAAAATTAAACTTTTATGTATGCCTTTATGTTTTAAAAATGTGAAATTATAAGTGAGGCCCTAAGCTTAATTCTTCAAATTTAATTTTACTTTATAAGTCCTTGGTCTACAAAAATGATTTAAATCCTGACCTTTGCTAAAAAAGTAAATGCCTAAGGTAATAATCATAGGAGCAGGCTTAAGTGGTTTATCGACTGCTTATGGATTGAGAAACTCCAACTTTGACGTCGAAATTATTGAGGCTAGGCCAAGACTTGGTGGTCGTATCTTTACTATTGAAAAAGAAAACAGTCAACTAGAAATGGGAGCCACATGGTTTGGTCCTCAGCATACAAGCTTGATGGAATTGATAAAAGAATTGAAGATTCCTTTTAAAACTCAAGATAATGGCGCTGAAGCAGTTTATGATTTCAGACCGAAGGGAAATATAGAACGTTTTCAAATCCCCTCCCAAGATGCAGCCACCTATAAGTTTAATCATGGTACTTCACATCTTATAGAGACTTTAGCAGAAGCGTCTTCAGCTAAAATTCATTTTGATGAAGTCGTTGATTTAATTTCTATAGATGAGCATATACAAGTTTCCACTAGTACCACTGTTTTTGATGCAGATTACCTCGTGTTGAGTAGTCCTCCTCAGCTAATTTCAGAAGGCATAGAGTTTAGGCCTAAACTTTCAGAGACTTTCAACCAGCTTTTGCAAGACACTCATACTTGGATGTCGGACTCCATTAAATTTAGCATAGCTTATAAAGATGCTTTTTGGAAAAGTCAACAGTTTATGGGCACTTTAATGAGCCCCCATCAAATTATCCAAGAGATGTACGATCACAGCGATAGCAATCGGAATCAAGATGCTTTGGTAGGCTTTTTAAATTCTAACTATTCCCATTTAACTTCAGAAGAAAGAAAAGAAAAGGTAATGGGTCTATTAGAGAGCTATTTTCTAGATGAGAAGACGCATCTAAAAGCTTATGAAGATTTAAACTGGCGCAATGAAACTTATACCATACCTAAAAATGCGAAAAGCTTAGCGCCGCATCAAAATAATGGGAATCCTAAACTCAGAGACTCTTTATTTGATAATCGATTGTTTTTTTCAGCTTCAGAAACCGCACAACAAACCCCAGGATATATGGACGGAGCTGTGCACCGAGGAAGAGAAGTCGCCGACTTTCTTCTCGACTTATCAGTTTGAAAGTCTTGAATTGATTTCCGATATTTCTTTTAAAAGAAATAAATAATCTTCTCGACAAGCGACGAAATCTAAATCCGAAATATCAATGATTTTTACATCAATTTTATTTTGAGAGTTGAAGAAATTCAAATAGCCTTCGTGGATACGTCTTAAATAATCTGGAGATATATTTTGTTCATAATCTCTCCCTCTTTTTTGAATATTTTTGAGCAATCGCTCGGTATTTTGATAGAGATATACGTACACATCGGGTTTAGGGACATCACTGTACATAATGTTAAATATTTTCTTGTAGAGAGCATATTCGTCCTCTTGCAAGGTGACTTTTGAGAAAATAAGTGACTTATTGGGGTTATAATCTGAAATAGCGAAATCTGAAAATAAATCCAGCTGGGAAATATCATCCATCAATTGTTTATGGCGATCTGCTAAAAATGACATTTCTAAAGGAAACGCAAATCGAGCCTGATCTTCATAGAACTTGGGTAAAAAGGGATTGTCCTTAAAACGTTCCAAAATGAGTTTTCCATTGAAGTCTTCAGCAATCATTTCTGCTAAGCTCGTCTTACCTGAACCAATGTTACCCTCGATGGTCAGGTAACTCACTTGCCTGAATGTGGCAATTTTGGTATTCAATTGATCTGATATCGGCTCTATATAAGAAGTATCTGATGTAGATGTAACCAAATCTGTGATGCTTTGGCCTAATTTGGGATGTTTTAACTCTGGTGCAATATCCGCCAAAGGATACAGCACAAATTTTCGTTCAGCGAGTCTGGGATGTGGAACTATTAAAGTTTCTGTTTCGATAGTCATGTCATCATAAAAAATGATATCTAAGTCTATAGTTCTGGCTTGGTACCCTTTATTTTTTATGCGTACTCTGCCAAGTTCTAATTCTATGTTGAGTAATTTTTCTAAAGTATCTTTTGCGGAATACCTGGTTTTTACTTCTATGACAGCATTTAAAAAATCATCTCCCTCAAAACCTAGTGCTGGTGTTTTATATAGTTTAGAAACTTTTGTAACGTCGCCGATGCGATTGTAGATATGATCTACAGCTTTACGGAGCAACTGCAATTTTTCGCCTCGGTTGCTCCCTAAAGCAATATATGTTGTGGGTTTAAGATTCAATTTTTAAGAAAATTTTAATACTGATTGATGAATAATCTACTGCTTGTTTTTGCTTTAGCATCTATTTGCAGCTTAAATTTGTCACAAAGGTAAATATCAAATCCAATATATTTGACAGCATTACAAAAACTTTCAGCAGGACGCATTTATCTAATTCTTACAGCCCTTTTCATTACTTCTTTAGTGGTTTCCAATCTTATCTTTAAGAAGTTTTTTTACTGGGATTTTTTTGGACTCTATAGATTTGAAATATCGGTAGGAATACTTCCTTATCCTATTACCTTTCTTATTACGGATACCATCAGTGAGATCTATGGGAAAAAGAAAGCCAATCAAGTGGTGACCTTAGGACTATTTGCGTCGGTGTTTTCTCTGTTGATTATTCTACTAGCTAATGCTGTTCCTTCTGTGCCTTGGTCACCTGTTGGAGATGAAGTTTTTAGTGATGTTTTTGGAGCTACGGCTATAGCTGTAAGCGCCTCTATGATAGCTTACTTGCTTGCTCAATATGTGGATATTTATGTCTACCACTTTTGGAAAAAGGTGACTAAAGGAAAGCATCTGTGGTTGAGAAATAATTTTTCCACGTTCTGCTCTCAGTTTGTAGATACCCTCGCAGTGGTTTTTCTTTTATGTGTTTTTGGTGAACTGGATTGGTCTTTATTTGGTGGATTGCTCCTCAGTGGTTTCTTGTTTAAAGCGCTTATTGCTTTGCTAGATACTCCACTATTATATCTTTCCGTCTATCTTTTTAGAAAGAAATTTAATCTAAAACAAGGAGAAGAATTACCTGATTCTGAAAGTTTTTAAAAGATTAAGCAGATCTAAATTTTAATTCTTTTTTTAGGATACACGTCATTGCAATGTTTAATTTTAGCTTTAAATCTATATTATGAAAAAAGCATTTAAAATTATAGGCATTGTATTTCTAACCTTGATTATTGGTTTATTTCTGACTCCCATTTTATTCAAAGGAAGTCTTGAAAAAATGCTAAAGAACGCAGCTAATGATACTGTCAATGCTCAAGTGGAATGGTCATCTCTCAATTTGAGTCTATTTAGAAATTTTCCCAATGCCAGTGTAAGCCTCGAAGATTTGAGTCTTATTAATAAAGCTCCTTTTGAAGGGGATACTCTAGTGTATGCCAAGACTTTCAATATATCGATGGGCGTCATGCAACTTTTCAAAGACGAAGGCTTAAGCATAGACGAAATCTATCTGAATGAAGCTTATATGAATGTAAAAGTAGATTCATTAGGGAATGCCAATTACGATATCGCCAAATCAACCGGTGTTGAACAAGAAGCTACAACTAACGAAACAGAGAGTAAACCCTTTGAATTGAATCTTAGTCATTATGAAATCAATTCCTCTCGAATAAATTATCTGGATGAAAGTGGAAATATATTTTTAAGGCTTACAGAGTTTAGTCACAGCGGTGATGGAAATTTTGAAGCCTCAGTCTTTACGTTGAAAACACAGACAGATTCCAAAGTTTCTTTTGACTTTGACGGAACCAATTATTTAAATAATAATTCTTTGGTCTTGGATGCCGACTTGAATATTGATTTAGAAAACATGAAGTTTTCATTTTTAGAAAATGAAGCTAAAGTGAATCAATTACCGCTTAAATTTGAAGGTTACGTCCAAACCTTTGACGATTATAATGATATCGATATAAAGTTTTCTACACCATCTTCAGATTTCAAAAACTTTCTAGCACTCATCCCTGAAGCCTATGCTTCAAATCTTGATGGAGTCACAACTACTGGAGATTTTCAATTAAAAGGGATTATTAAAGGTAAAGTAGATGATACATATATTCCTACTTTGGATATCTCCGCTTCCAGTGATAATGCTTCTTTCCAATACCCAGATTTACCTAAGAAAGTTGAGGATATTTCTTTAGACATTAGAATTCAAAATGAAACAGGACTTGTTGAAGACACTTATATCAAGTTTAAAAATGTTGACTTCAGAATAGATCAAGATCGATTTGCGGGAAGTGGATCAGTTAAAAACCTCACTACAAATATGTTAGTTGCTCTTAAAATGAAAGGGAGATTGAATCTAGCAAATCTTAAAAAAGCCTATCCTGTAGATATTGAGCAAGATCTAAGCGGGATTTTGGATGCGGATATAACGACTAATTTTGATATGAACTCCATAGAACGAGACGCTTATGAAAATGTAAATGCACAGGGTTCTATGGCGTTATCTAAGTTTGACTATGAGTCTCCAGACTTAGCTGAACTGATTCATATTGAGACCGCTACTGTCAATTTCACAACAAATGCTGTCCAATTGAATAGTTTTGAAATGACAGCAGGCTCTACAGACCTTCAGATGAAAGGGGATTTGAGTAATCTTATGGGATTTGCATTTTCAGATAAACCCCTTCAAGGACGCTTTATGGCGACTTCTACCAACTTCAATATTGCTGATTTTACGGTAGATGGTGAAGTTGGAAATAAAGCAAACGAATCTGAAAACCCAACTACTGAAACGGCCAGTACTGTACCTGAAGGCAGCATA
Source organism: Psychroflexus sp. MES1-P1E (assembly GCF_002836055.1). GTDB lineage: Bacteria > Bacteroidota > Bacteroidia > Flavobacteriales > Flavobacteriaceae > Psychroflexus. Next base: position 23,040 of record NZ_PJBS01000320.1, on the reverse strand, counting down.
GAAGCTATAAAAATCCCTGATTTTTTAGATATTGTTTTGAACTTTAATGCTAAAACAGTCATTTATGACAACTTAACTTTAAAAAATGCTAAAGGAAGTCTAGCCTTAAAAAACGAAAGTGCTATCCTTAAGAATGTAAATGCTGATATTTTTGGAGGCAACATAAGTCTTGATGGGAAAGTGACGACTTCAGACGTTCCTAACTTTGACATGAAGTTGGGGTTAACTACCATTAAGATTGTAGAGGCTTTTCAGCAAATGGAATTAATTAAAGGTTTGGCGCCTATTGCACAGGCACTAAATGGGCTGGCGAGTACAACTATTGATCTCAATGGAAATCTCACAAAAGATTTAATGCCCATCTATACTTCATTGGCAGGAAGTGCCCTCGCAAATATTTTAAGTGCAGAGGTGGAACAGGCTAAGATGCCCTTAATCTCTAACTTGAATAGTCAGTTTAAGGTCTTAAACTTCGATAAGCTGAAAGTAAAAGATCTTGTCGCAAAACTGAATTTTAAAAATGGAGCAATCAATGCAGAGGATTTCGATTTTAACTTAGACGATGTCAAGGTGGATGTGTCAGGAAGTCACTCGTTTGATAACACGATGAATTATAATCTAAGTTTCAATGTTCCTGCAAAATATTTTGGAAAGGAAGTAGGAGGTCAGCTTGCTCAGTTGAGCAATACCGATCTTAGCCAATTGAATGTTGATGTTCCAGTTGGATTAACGGGAACCTTTTCCAATCCAAAGATCCAGTTAACTATGCAAAATGCCATTAAAGACCTCACATCAAAGATTGTAGATGCTCAAAAAGAAAAAGCAACTAATGCCATTAAAGATAAAATTGGCGATGAAATTAATAATTTGTTAGATGGTGATAAAAAGGAAAAGGACTCCACAAAAACCCAACAAGAGGATATAAAGGATGTAGTGAAAGATGTCTTAGGAGGTCTTTTTAAAAAGAAAAAAGATAATTAAGAATGAAACTCATTTATTGAATTATCAATTAACTACTTAGCTTTTATAAATGCTTAATTTTAATGTGAATTTGATAAAAAATAAAACATTACTTCTAGTCCTCCTTTTAATTTTCAACTCTATTTTTTCTATGAAGGCTAAACAGTATCATACCTATCCAGACTCTATTAAAAAAGAAGTAGAGCTTGCTCTAGATTATTTTCCTCAATTGGAAGATGTAAATATTACTTTTAAATTTAAGTCGGATATTAAAAAATCTACGATGCAAGCTCAGCCTGATTTTAAAAGTCTGCTTACCCCAATGGCCAAGCGTAAATATTATATTTTTATCAGTGAAAAGTTTAAAATATCGGGTAAAGAATTTAAGACAGTCAATATACCCTCAGAGATCATCACAGGATGGATTGGACATGAATTGGGTCATATTTTGGACTATGAAGAAAGAGGAACGCTCAATCTGATTTGGTATGGAATAAAATACTTGTATCTGGAAAATCATATTATTGATGCTGAGCGATCTGCAGATACTTTTGCGGTCAATCAAGGGATGGAAGACTATATTTTGAAAACTAAAAATTTCATCTTAAATCATGCTGACATCGATCCAGATTATAAAAAGAGGATAAAGAAATACTATTTATCACCAGAAGAAATTATGCAACTAGTTGAAAATCGCTAATTGGAATCTTACCAAATTAAAATTATAATGTCGTATTAGTGGATTTTTACAAAATTCTCCCATTCAGAGAATTTTTCTTCATTCATGACGCGTTCCATTTTTACTTGTCCCCCTTTTTTTTTGTTTCTCGTACTCCAGTCCTGAAAAATAGTGGGATCAATAAGAGTAACTTTAACTCCGTTAAGGGCTTTATCTCTTGCGACTTGGTAATTCTTATTGGCAGATTTTAAACTATCATCTAGTGCTTTGGCTATAGTTGAAATGTCGAGATCTTTATGGCTCGTCCCTAAATACCAAAAATGATAAAATTCTCCATCCTCTGCACGCTTGGCACAAATAGTATACTCTGAGATATCAATGTCGAATTGGTCTTCCAATTCTTTCATGGCTGTGTCCATTTTGTTGACCGATAATTGAGATCCTACAGTGTTTAAAAAGAATTTGGTTCGCCCTGTAATCTGTATTTCTGCTTTCTTAACATCCGTAAATTGAATAGTATCTCCAATGGTGTATCTCCAAGCTCCACTCACTGTACTAATGATAAGAACATAATCTTGTTCGAGCTCTACATCCTCAAGACGTATGCATGGAGAATCTGGTTTTAAGGATCCATCTGGTCTTATATACTGAGGCTGAAAAGGAACAAACTCAAAAAAGATTCCATTATCTGTAAGCAGCTGCATAGAGTTAGTCTCAGGTCGAGTTTGTAAAGCTATAAAGCCTTCTGAAGCTAGATAGGTATCAATAACTTGAACAGGTTGGCCGGTCAAGCGTTTAAAACTCTTTTGATAAGGTCCAAAAGCAACGCCTCCAGAGGTATATACCTTTAAGTTTGGCCATACATCGTGAATAGTTTCGACTTTATGATAGTCTATAACCTTCTCCATCATCAACTCCATCCAAGAAGGAATGCCGCTCAATGCACCGATATCCCAAGATTTAGCAGTCTCTGCTATTTTTTGAATCCGGTCATCCCAGTCATCTATTTTGGAAATATCTTCACCAGGTTTGTAAAATCCACGAAACCAAAAAGGAATTCTGCTAGCGCTTATTCCGCTTATTTCCCCTTCAATATGGTCATTATGCAGATCTAAGTTAGTGGAGCTTCCAAGCATCATGATTTCTTTTTCAAAAAAATCAGCGGGTAAGTCAAAGTTTTTAATAGCCAGTATTTGTTTTATTCCCGCATTTCTTATGGCTTCAATCATATCTTCAGTAACAGGAATACGCTTGCTCGTTTTTCCCGTAGTGCCAGAACTCAAGGCGAAATAATCGGGATGTCCAGGCCAAGTAATATCCTTTTCTCCCTTATGAAGCTTATACCACCATTCGGTGTGGATTTTATCGTAATCAAAATAGGGGATGGTCGATTTAAAATTTTCATAAGGATTTTCAGAGGCGAGTAGCTCATCAAATTTATAGTGTTTACCAAACTCGGTAGACTTTGCCTTTTCTAATAAAAACTCAAGGGTTTCTTTTTGATTTTGAACGTGATTAGCTTCCGAAGAAATAGAATTTCTTAAATTGATCACCCCTTTAATAATATTCCCTAAAATGGCCATGAATAATGTTTGGTGTATGTAACTAATTTAAAACTTTACTAGACTTTTATTTTCAAGCTCATATTAAAAAATGTAAGTCTAGTTTTAAAAGCTATCGTTCAATATATCTAGGATTTGAATAGCGGCATCACTAATTCTACTTCCAGGTCCAAAAACGGCTACAGCTCCAGCATCAAATAAAAACTTATAATCTGCTGAAGGTATCACTCCACCAACGATGACCATAATATCCTCACGCCCCAATTTCTTTAGTTCGTCGATAACTTCTGGAACCAAGGTTTTATGACCTGCTGCTAAAGAAGATACGCCTAGAATATGAACGTCATTTTCTACAGCTTGTCTTGCTGATTCTTGGGGGGTTTGGAATAAGGGACCAATATCAACATCGAAGCCCACATCGGCATAGCCAGTAGCGACAACTTTTGCTCCTCTATCGTGACCATCTTGTCCCATTTTTGCAATCATAATTCTAGGTCGGCGACCTTCTTTTTCTGCAAATTCATCCGCCAAAGCTTTGGCCTTATGGAAGGATTCATCTGTTTTCATTTCCTTACTATATACACCACTAAAAGATTGTATTTTGGCTTTATGTCTTCCATAAACGACTTCTAAAGCATCGCTTATTTCCCCTAAGGTAGCTCTTTCTTTTGCAGCCTTAACAGCAGCTTCTAAAAGGTTTCCATTTTCCTCTTTAGCAATACGAGTCAACTCTTCTAGGCATTTTTTGACTTTATCATTATCCCGTGAAGCTTTAATTTTTGCTAATTTTTCTAACTGCTGTTTTCTCACTGTCTGGTTATCTACCTCAAGAGTCACAATAGGGTCTTCTTGCTTAAGGCGATAGGCATTTATTCCAATAATTTTATCGGTACCACTATCAATTCTAGCTTGTTTTTTTGCAGCAGCTTGTTCTATTCGCAACTTGGGTATACCTTCTTCTATAGCCTTGGTCATTCCGCCAAGCTCTTCTACTTCTTCGATAAGCTTCCAAGCACGTTGAGCAACATCATGTGTTAGTTTCTCTACGTAATAGCTCCCTGCCCATGGATCTACCGTGTTGGTAATCCCTGTTTCCTGTTGAAGGTAAATTTGTGTATTTCTAGCAATTCTAGCAGAAAATTCTGTAGGTAAGGCAATAGCTTCATCTAATGCATTGGTGTGCAAACTTTGAGTTCCGCCAAAAGCTGCAGCAGTGGCTTCGATACATGTTCTAGCAATATTATTAAAAGGATCCTGCTCTGTTAGCGTCCATCCGCTGGTTTGTGAGTGGGTTCTCAGCGCCAAAGATTTAGGATTTTTCGGGTTAAATCGCTTTACCAATTTAGCCCAAAGCATCCTCGCAGCTCGCATTTTGGCAATTTCCATAAAATGGTTCATCCCAACTCCCCAGAAAAACGAGAGACGAGGTGCAAAAGTGTCGATATCCATCCCTGCATCTATACCTTTCTTGATATATTCCACGCCATCTGCTAAGGTGTAAGCCAGCTCTATATCTGCAGTTGCTCCAGCTTCTTGCATATGATATCCAGAAATACTAATGCTATTGAATTTTGGCATATTCTGGGAAGTGAACTGAAATATATCAGAAATAATTTTCATAGAAGGAGTGGGTGGGTAGATATAGGTGTTTCTTACCATAAACTCCTTTAGAATGTCATTTTGTATGGTCCCAGAGAGTTGTTCTTGTTTGACACCTGTCTCTTCAGCTGCAGCGATATAAAAAGCCATAACAGGTAATACTGCTCCGTTCATCGTCATTGACACCGACATCTTATCTAAAGGTATTTGGTCGAATAAGACTTTCATATCTTCAATGGTATCAATGGCTACACCTGCTTTGCCAACATCACCAACTACTCGCTCGTGATCACTATCATAGCCTCTGTGTGTGGGCAAATCGAAGGCTACAGACAATCCTTTTTGTCCTGCTGCCAAATTTCTTCTATAAAAAGCATTGCTTTCTTCTGCCGTTGAAAACCCTGCATATTGACGAATGGTCCAAGGTCTGCGAACATACATCGTAGAGTAAGGCCCCCGCAAATAAGGAGGAATCCCTGCAACAAAATTTACATGTTCTACTTTATCAAGGTCTTTTTTTGTATACGTAGACTTTAAGTTAATTTGCTCTGCAGTTTTAAATTTAGAGTCCTTTTTGAATATGGGATCTTTTGCGGAGACTAAGCTCATTTGCTGTATATCTTTACGTTCCATATTACTTATTTTCTTTTGGAGGTTGAACGTTCTTCTCACCATCTAGTCTGTCTTTCTCTATGGACTCTGCTATGCGTTTTTCTAAAATCGGCTCAATAAGTGTTTTACGCTGGTGGTATTTTAGAAATGGAAACAATTCTAAATTCTGAGACATCTTATCTTCTGGGTTCTGATATTTATTTAACCCTACTAAAGTAAAATCACCAGAGACGAGCTTCTTTTCTTCCTTATGTGCACTTTCTTTAATTTTCCTCTGAATTTTACCTTCAAAAAGTTGTTGAACGAAACCTTTCCCTGCTTCAATGGTTTTGAAAATGCTTAAAGATTTTTCAGCTAATTCTTTAGTTAGACTCTCAATATAATAAGTTCCATCTACAGGGTTAGATACCTTATCAAAATAACTTTCCTTTTTCAAAATCAATAGTTGATTTCTGGAAATACGCTCTCCAAACTCGTTGCGTTTATGGAATATCTCATCGTATGCCAAATTATTTACCCAATCGGCACCTCCCAAAATGGCACTCATGCATTCTGTGGTAGAGCGAAGCATATTCATATTGTAGTCGTAAAGTGTTTGATTGCGTTTTGTAGGTTCAGCGATAAGAGTAAGCTTTATTCTTATATCAAATTCCTGAGCAAGACTCTCCACCAATAAGCGTAAAGCTTTCAGTTTGGCTATTTCAAAAAAGTAATTGGAGCCTTGAGAGATCATAACATTAACTGCTAATGACTCTGTTTTTTCAATTGAATTCTGAAATAAATTCAAATACTCATTGAGGTGAGCTAAAGTATAAGCTAGTTGTTGGATAATAAGGCCTCCAGCATTTTGATACAGTCTCGCATCTATGTTAATGGCATTAGAAAAACTCTTTAATTCCCATGTTTTTATGAGGACTTCAAAATCTTGTTTTTGATTTTTAAACCAATTTCCGGAAGAGGCCAATTGACCTATCGGGTCATAACCGACCAAAATGGTTTGGTCTTGATCTTCAAGTATAGCATCTAAAGATTTAAAAAAATCAAAATCAGAAAATAGAAATTCTACATAAAGTGGTATGTCGTAGTCTTTTAAGGCTTTAAAAAACTTTAGCTTTTTTTCATCTGCTTCAGGAACGATAACCCAAAGGCTCTCTGCACCTCGGTCTATAACATCCTTTGCATTTTCAATAGTAATCTCTATATTTTCTAAGTAGAGTTTTTCGGTGACCAACCAATCTTGAGCTGGATTTATAACATAGGCATCTTCGTGATCGTCTGCGTGGTAAAATGGTTTTACATCTATACCTTCTCCCGTTTTTTCGATGAGTGTTTCGTTATAATTTGCACCTTTTAGGTCTACTTGTATGGTTTGCTTCCAAGCTTTAGCCGAAACAGGATCAAAGTCATCAAATAATTTTTTACTCATTGTTTTTAGTTTTAAGGCTATCCTGGTATTCTATGATATAAATCTCTTCGTTAGGGCGTTTCATAAAATAAGTTTCCCTAGCAAAACGCTCAATTTCAATACTGTCATCCAGCTTTTTTAAAATCTTTTTGTCCTGATTGATTTCTTGAAAATAATAGTCTCTATTATTTTCAATCTCTTCAATTTCTTTATTGAGTTCACTATGAATTAACCATGAGTTGCTATCCAGAAATACCATCCATACCATAAAAACGGTGAGCACCAACACATATTTGTTGCTCATAAATTTAAACCAAGGTTTCCGTTTAAGGTCTTTATAATTCATAGGTTAAATTTACTAAAATTACAGGAGTCTTTCTTTGATAATGGTTTGAACAATATCAATTGCTACCGTATTGAAACGATTATTTGGAATAATAATATCGGCATACTCTTTAGTGGGTTCGATAAACTGTTGATGCATTGGCTTTAGGGTCGTTTTGTAGCGATTCAAAACTTCATCTAAATCCCTGCCTCGATCTTTAATATCCCTTTTGAGACGACGCATTAGGCGTTCGTCACTATCGGCATGTACAAAAATCTTAATGTCGAACATCTCCCTAACATCAGGATGGGTAAAGATGAGAATTCCTTCTACGATCGTCACCTTCCTTGGTTTAGTAATGAGCGTCTCATCCGTTCTGTTGTGTTCTGTAAAAGAATAAACTGGCTGGTGAATGGAATCCCCGGTTTTTAAAATCTTAAGGTGGTCTACCAAAAGGTCAAAATCTATTGATTTTGGATGATCAAAGTTATTTCTCTTTCTTTCTTCCATAGAAAGATGTGACAAATCTTTATAATAGGAGTCTTGATAAATAACATCAACTTCATCGTGTTGTAACTCATTGATGATTTGATTAACTACAGTGGTTTTTCCACTTCCCGTCCCTCCTGCAATGCCAATTATAAGCATAATGAAATTTTAAATTTTTAGTTAGTGTTGTGCTTTCAGCCAGTTTTTTAAACTCTGAAAGTTTTGAGGATTAATTCCGTGCCCTTCAGGATATTCCTCATAAATCGTATCGATATTCAGCTTGTCTAATAATGGCTTGTTTTGTCTAGCCCAGTCAACAGGAATCACCTGGTCTTCACTTCCATGTGAATTATAAACTTTCAGATGACTAAAATCTTTTGATTCATAGCCAGCTTCAATCATATTGATGTCCACATAGCCAGATAAGCCTATGACATTTTTAAAAACTTCAGGATAGGAAAGCGCTAGAGCAAAACTCAAAATAGTGCCTTGACTAAACCCTAAAAGGGTAACCTTGCTTTTATCGATAGGATAAGCTTCAATAGCTTCTTCCAGAAATATTTTGACTAACTTTCTAGATAGGACAGCCTCTTCTATATCGCTAAACTTTCCTTTTTGAGCATCAAAATTGATGGCATACCAGGCGTTTCCTGAAGGTTGCATGGCATGAGGAGCTCTTAAAGATATAACGATGTATTCCTCTGGTAATTCGTTTGCAAAGGAAAACAAATCATTCTCGTTACTGCCATAACCGTGCAGCATTACTATAAGTGGGGCATTGTCGGTTAAGCTTGAGGGTCTTACCAAATGCGTAAGAGATAAATCTTTTGTAGTCATTTAAGTTAGTTTTTTAAAAAGGCGTTGACATAAATTTCCAATAAGTGGGACCTTATTTTCCTTACCAGAAACGGCTCCTATAAAGCCATAAATCCATAAAATAAAATAAGAAAGATAAAAGGCAGAACCAAGCATCATGTTCAATAGTTCGGTAAAACTATCATAGAGTCCATTGACGATCACACCAAATAAGATGATCAAAAAATTGATACCCAAAGCCTGTCGTATATGGAAACTGGCAAATTCTTGCTTATTCTCGTCGGAGTTGAGAAATAAAGCCAGTATACTTCCAAAAATGGTAAAGTAGGCCACTATGGCTGCGGTTTTTCCGCTTCCTTCTGCTTTAATTTTCATAAATTGAGTCGTTATAGATGCTTCCGTAAACCTTGCCCTTAAGGGTTTCCCCTAAGAACATGCTATTTTTAGATTTAGAGTGGATATGTTGTGTCTTAAAAATATATTCTGAATGAGGTTCAAATAAGCTTAAATCTGCACGTTCTTCAGTATCAATTTTTGAAGTTGATAGTCTAAACGTTCTTTTAGTTTTAGATAACAATTCAGCTGCTTTTTCTACCCCAAATAATTGATTTAAGACTGAAAATGACGACTCCAAACCAATACTTCCATAACTAGCATTTTCGAAGTCTAGGTCTTTATGTTCAATATCCATGGGTTCGTGGTCGCAAGTTACCATATCAATAATGCCTTCTTTTACAGCGTGTAATAAGGCGTCCTGATCTTTTAGAGTTCTTAAGGGTGGTAAAATTTTATATTTACTATCAAAACCCTCAAGTTTTTCACTATTGAAGTAAAGGTGTGCAATAGCTGTGCTACAGGAGACGTTCAATCCTTTTGCTTTGGCTGTCTCAATCAGTTTTACAGCACCTTGTGTTGAAATGTTAGGAATATGAAGTCGGCCTCCTGTATATTCCAAAATATAAAGATCCCTAGCAATCTGCAATTCTTCTGCTAGGTTGGGCATCCCCTTTAAACCGATGTAAGTGGTGAATTCATCTTCATTCACTTGGGCATTAGCCGCTATAGGTTTGTCTTGTGGATATGAAAAAATTAAACCATCAAAACTCTTTACGTATTGAAGGGCAATTTTAAATAAATTGGAATCTACTACCGGGGATTTAAAATCATAAAAGCCTACAGCACCTCCCATTTGCATGTCGTATAACTCTGCTAAATGCTGTCCATCAAAACCTTTAGTTAACGCTCCTAAGGGCTTTATATCTATAAGTTGAGTGTTGATTTGTTGTTGTAAAAATTTTACAGCAGAATGATTATCTGTAATAGGATTCAATTTTGGATTGAGTAAAAAACTTGTAAATCCAGAATGTCTAGCTGTTTTAACTCCATTGGCCAAAGTTTCTCTTTCTTCAAAGCCAGGTTCTCCAAAGCTAACAGAGCTATCAAAAAAACCGTTGGAGACATGCAAGTTGGGGAGATCAACACACTTTCCTTCATGATTTATATTATCTTCAATTTGAGTGATAGTCCCCTCTTCAATAAGGATATCCTTTGTTTGAAGATGAAATGGACTTTCAGAATCAACGATTTTTGCAGATTTAAGGAGAAGGGAAGACATAGGTATCAATTTAAAAATCTTAAGATTAATAGTTCTAATAGAAAAAATCCAAGGGCAAAAATAAGCATCCATTTCCAAAGCTCAAGGATTTTCCTTGCTTCTGTGTAAGAATTAAAGGCCTCTTGGATTGTACTGAATTTTACAAGGTTTTGATTTTCTAAATCAAGGGCTTGTAAATCACTTTCTTCTCTATTATAATTGAAGCTTAAGTCAAGAAGCGTGGAGTCTTTTTGTTTTAATTCATAATGACCAGCGATTTCAGGCTGGTATTGGGTGTTGATTTGTATGGTGTTTCCAAGCTTAGTCTGTTTTGGAATTACTTGTTGATTTGAACTGACTAACTGTAGTATCTCATCTTGGCCAAGAGTCGTTTTTACAGTAAAAGTTTCATCGCTACCAATGGTAGAGTAGAGTAGAGGCTTAGATTTACTTTGCAAGGCAATATTGTAAAACACAGGAACAACTAACGGAGAGTTTATGAAATTTGAAAATCTTGTATCGAGAGATGAGGAAAAAACATAGAGACGATCTTGTTCTGCTAGAAAGGAGGACCCATTGCTATATTTTAAAATAGGAGACAAAGAAGGGTTAATTTCTAAGCTTTTGGATGTTGAAGGATAATCAAAATTTTGAATATCTTCCGAAAATACACTCGTAAATAAAGGATGGCTGTAACTGATGGTTGTAATATCTCGCTTATTTGAATTTGAATTGAAATAGATCGCTTCACTTAACTCAAAATTAGAATAGGTAGTTTCTGAAGCATTTTCACAAGGGATGATTACCAAAGTCCCCGCGTTTCTATAAAATTTCTCTAGGTTAGTTTTAAGAATAGGGCTGAAATTTTCAATCTCATTTAAGATAATAAGATCGGCATTTGAGATTTTTGAATAGTCAAGATTTGTTATAGAGTTGACATCAAAACTAAATCGATCTGACTTATAAATGGAGGAGAGAAAAGAATTTTTTTCTTTTTCTTTGGAATGAAGTGAGAGAATACGAATAGGGTCATTTTGATTTAAACTAAAATACAAGGTATTGTCATAAGACATCCCATCGGTCTCAAGTTCTAGCCGCCCTTTCTTAAAATCGGTATCGCCCAATTCAAAACTTACGTTGGAGGTGAGTTGGTCCTTAAAGGTAGCCCTTGCTTTAGCAATTAGGTTTAATCCGTCATACAGTGATACCGTAATGTCTTTATCGATGCTTAGACTGGATTTGATTTCAATACGAAGTTCAGAGTTAGAATTTTTCTCTTCCAACTTAGCAGAGGAGATATAAAAATTTTTAAGACTCTTAGGCTCTTTAATTATAAAATTGAGGTCAATAGTCTTGGTGGTTTTGAGATCTGGAGTGTCTTCAAAATTAAGTGCATCGGTGATGATAAATAAACTTTTACTTGTCTCCTGATTTTTATACATAGACTCTGCCTTAAGGAGAATGGTCTGAAACCCAAGGCTAACAGGAGTAAAATCTATATTGAAAAAATCATTTTTTATATCGCTTTTGTTGGTATGCTTCCAACTGTTGTTGTTTGTAAATAAAGAGAATTGCTGTTGTTCGCCGAGTTGATCCCATAAATTTTGTTTGGTCTCTTCCAATAAACTGACTTGATCTCCGGGCAACTCCATGGAAAATGAGTTATCCATATAAATAGCGACCTCAGTATCTTTTAAAGCAGATTCTGTATTTGGAATATAGGGTTTGGAAAAGGCTAAAATTAAAAAAGCCAGACCCATAAGTCTGGTCATTAAAACTAACCATTTCTTGATTGTTGAGCTTTTCCTAGATTGTAACCTAATTTTTTCTAAGAGGGCAACATTGCTAAACTTGGTCGTTCTGTATTTTCTTAATTGAAATAAATGAATTAAAATTGGTATGATAAGTAAAAAGAGAAAGTAGAGGACATCTGGCTTTTCAAAAATCATCAGGTATTTTAATTATGTATTTGTTCAATGGTAAATTCAAAAGTAGTTCCTTCACCTTCGGTAGATTCAACAGAAATCTTTCCACCTAGATTGTGTATCATTTTTTTAACCGTTGATAGACCAATACCGTTTCCTTTATTTCCTTTTCTGTCGTAACCGGCGACTGTTGAAAATAAATTGAAAATTTCTTTTTGTTTATCTTTTGCAATACCGATACCATTGTCTTTTACAATAAATCTATAGGCATCTGGTTCCTTTTTAAAATCGATATCAATTTCAATTTTAGGTTTATCATTGTATTTCAAACTGTTGCCAATCAAATTTAGCAGAATTTGCTCTAAGGCAACCCTGTTGGTATAAATAGCGATGCTTTCTTCTGGAAAACTAAGATCACAATCATTTCCAATATCTAGCATTTCCACAATATCTTCTATGAGGGAGTGAACATCAAATTCTTTTAATGATTCTTCATTATTGGTGATGGAGTCACTTTCATAATGGGTTAAAATATTCGATATATAATCACTCAGCTGAAAGGAAGACTTCTTGAGGTTGTTAAGATACTCTAGACCTGCATTGTCCAAAATATCTTTGTATTTAGCCTTGAGTACGTCTACAGTCACAATCATGCTGGCAAGCGGCATTTTCATATCATGAGAGACGACTCCTGCAAAGTTTTTGAGTTGGATATTTTTTTCTTTAAGCTGCTTTTGAGTTTCTTTTAAGCCATCATTGATAGATTGAAGTTCAAACAACCTGGTGACTTGGTTAGCCAGAAACATCAGACTTTCTTTTTGTTTTTCAGATAAGGTTCTTGGTTGGTGATCTACCACACATAGGGTCCCCAAAGCAAACCCATTCTTATCTTTCAAGGGCACACCTGCATAAAAAATAACTTTTTTATCTCCGTAAACCAGTGGATTTCCGTTGAATCTAAAATCATCTCTAGCGTCAAAAACTTCCATGATTTCTTCATCAGATTGTATGGCTATGTTACAAAAAGAATACTCTCTATCGGTTTCACAATAATCTGCTCCTACTTTAGATTTAAACCATTGCCTGTCCTTATCTATCAAAGAAATCATCGCAATGGGGGTATCGCATATAAAGGAAACCAACTTTGTGATTTGGTCGTAGTCTTGCTCTGGCAGAGTGTCTAAGATATTTAGAGACTTTAAAGCTTTTAGCCGTTGTGATTCTGTCTTTTGATTGGTTTTCATCTTCATTAAGAATGTTATAAGCAGATATTCAAAATATTCTGCAATATACAAAAAATAGATTTTGTTAACTAGATTTAAAAGCTTTCAAAAGCACCAAGTCCAAAGAGTGCAAAATCATATTTCACGGGATCTTTAGGATCTAATATTCTTAAGTTTAGGTCAAGTTCAAGAACTGCTTTGGCATCGTTTTGAGTTCTTTTTAAAAGCCCCAGTTCTCTTGCTATTCTCCCAGAATGAACATCTAGTGGGCAAGATAGAGAAGAAGTGGATATACTTCTCCAAATACCGAAGTCTACCCCATTATTATCATGTCTTACCATCCATCGCAAATACATATTGATACGCTTTGCTGCGGAATTTTTATAAGGATCACTCACATGCTTTTCTGTTCGTGACTGATGCTCCAATTCAAAGAAAATACGTTTAAATTCATGAATAGAAGTCTGTAAAGTTCCTTCTTTTTGCTTAGAAAAAACGGCCTCCAAACCACCATAATTGGTGTAAATGTGTTTTAAAGCTGTTATAAAGTACTTAAGGTCATTAGCGTTAAAGGTTCTGTGAACAAAACCCAGACAAGCATCAAGATCCTTTGGAGAATGATTCATTATAAAGTCATAGGGTTCAAACTGTAGTATTTGACACAATTGCTCACCATTTTTTAAAATGCTTTTGCGATTTCCCCAAGCTATGGTAGCCATAAGAAATCCTACAATTTCGATATCTTCCTTTTTTTGAAACTTATGAGGAATTGAAATAGGATCTGTTGCAATAAACTTAAACTGATTGTACAATTGCACTTTTTCGTCTAAAAAAGGCTTTAACTGAAGTAATTTTGATTTAGACAAATTGGCCATCTCTCATTTCTAACTTACGATCGGCCATATTGGCCAATTCTTTATTATGTGTTACAATTACAAAAGTTTGATCGAACTCTTCTCTTAATCTGAAAAACAAATGATGTAATTTTTCTGCAGAGGCAGTATCCAAATTTCCAGAGGGTTCATCTGCAAAAATAACGGAAGGGTTGTTAATAAGTGCTCTTGCTACGGCTACTCTTTGCTGCTCGCCTCCGCTCAACTCATTGGGCTTGTGTGAAGCTCTATGCTCTAGTCCCAAGAAGCCAAGGAGTTCTTTAGCTCGTTTTTCTGCTTCTGCTTTTGGCGTTTTATGAATAAATGCAGGAATACAAATATTCTCAAGAGCTGTAAATTCTGGTAACAGCTGATGAAATTGAAAAATAAAACCAATGTTGTCGTTTCGGAATCGCGCTAAACTTTTTTTATTGAGATCATTTATGTTTTTACCGTTAATTTCAATAGAAGAATTCGGTGATTTATTTGGATTTTCTAAAGTACCAAGAATTTGTAACAAAGTAGTTTTACCTACACCTGAAGGTCCAGTTATAGATATGATTTCTTTTTTCTGAATATGTAAATTGATATCGTTTAAGACTTTCAGTTCACCGTAATGTTTGTTGATATGTTTGGCCTTTATCATAGAATTTATTTAAAATTCAAAAGTCAGAATAAAATCTGAATTAAAAAAGATTTCCTCAGCTACTAATTTTTCCTTAAATGAAAATATATCGTTTAATATTAATGTAAATTTGTTCAACAAAATTAAATTTATGTCAGTTCAAAATTTACAAAAAGCCACTTTTGCAAATGGGTGTTTCTGGTGTACAGAAGCCGTTTTCCAAAGGCTAGAAGGAGTGAAAGATGTAAAGTCTGGATTCACAGGTGGTGTTATAAAAAATCCACCCTACCGCGAAGTCGTTATGGGAAGAACAGGTCATGCAGAAGCCATTCAAATTATTTACGATCCAGAAGTTGTTGATTATAAAACATTGCTATATGTCTTTTTCTCCACTCATGATCCAACTACCTTAAACAGACAAGGTTACGATGTGGGTGAGCAGTATAGAAGCGATATATTTTTCCATTCGGAAGCACAAAGAAAAGATGCTGAGTTGATTATATATGAATTAGACTCAGAAGAAATTTTTAAGGATAAAATCGTAACCAAAATTTCCAAAGCATCAGAATTTTATTCGGCTGAAGAAGAACACCAGAACTTCTATAATAACTACACAGAAAACCGATATTGCCAGCTTATCATCGAGCCAAAATTGGCCACTTTGAGAAACAAATTCAGTCATCAACTTAAACCTTAATTTATGTCCTATAAAACTGATGAAGAACATTCTCAACCTTACGTTGACGAAATCGAATCCAGTTATGAGTCTATTTTAAAAAATATCGGCGAGGATACAACTAGAAATGGTATTGTAAAAACACCAGAAAGAGCTGCTAAAGCTATGCAATTTTTGACACAGGGATATAACATGAATCCAGAAGAAATTCTTCTTGGGGCTATGTTTGAAGAACCTTATGAGGATATGGTCTTAATAAAAGATATCGAATTGTATTCCTTGTGTGAGCACCATATGTTGCCTTTTTTTGGTAAAGTTCATGTAGGATATATTCCTAATGGAAAAATTGTAGGCTTAAGTAAAATTCCTAGAATTGTAGATGTGTTCGCCAGACGGTTGCAAGTTCAGGAACGTTTAACTCATGATATTTTAGAGTGCATAAACGACACCTTACAACCAAAAGGAGTCGGTGTGGTTATTGAGGCTCAGCACATGTGTATGATGATGCGAGGAGTGCAAAAACAGAACTCAGCAACAACTACATCGGGATTCAGAGGGGAATTTAAAAATCAAGAAACACGAAGTGAGTTTTTGAAACTTATAGGATAATTATTTATAGATTTTAAAATCGCAAATAAAGCTGTTTCTTAATTGAGGCAGTTTTTTTTTAATACCATTTTCTGGTAAAGAGTTTAAAAAGTGTCGATAAATCTAAGGTCACAAGAAACCGAATGCGTTCATCATAATTCACATCTCTAAATTCCCAACCATTGTTTGAATAGATGGGTAAATAAAGCTCAAAATAATCTTCAACAAAATTAAGTCGGATTCCAGAATCGTAAACAAAGCGCGGATTGCTATAACTATTCTTAAAAAAACCAGCATCTCCATAAACAAATATCCAATTCCAAATGGTGGTACTTACATTGGTAGAGACTATCCAATCATCTGCGAAACGCTGATCAAATTGAGACTTGAAACCACCTTCTGCCATAATAAATTGTTGACTGAATAGCCCACTTTCTTCGCTTCTTCCATAATAATTATAGTCAAACAAATAATCTGAGGGTCTGTCTAAAGCAAAACTAAAGTAGTTAGAATTTTGCGTATCGTTATATAAAAATAAACCTCCATAAAATCTAAAATTAATTTGACGGTTATTATTGTAAAGTTTTCTAAAACTAAACGTCGTCGAGACTTTGCTGAATTTTTTAGAAATTTGGTAATCTATAGAAGAGGTTAAAAACCGATCTAAATTTTTATTTGAAAAGTTATACCGAATATTAAATATGTTGTAGCTAGGCTCCTCTGTTTCTACAAACTCACTTTCATCTTGATCTACATTTACAGTTCTTACAGATAAATTATGCCTACTGTTATCTCTTAAATCCTGAGGTCTATAGGTCATGCTTATAAATCCTGAATATCGGTTATAAAATAAGTCCCGATCGTAAGAAAACCTAGAGCCATTGAGCCCATATCTAACCGCAAATAAATCCTCTTCCTTAAAAAATTGGGTGTAACTTACAGAAGCTCCTCCTACCAAAGCATTGCTGGTTAGGCCATATTTAGGAGTGACTTTATAGCTCAATTGTTTAGGTAGCAACGACGTATTGTATAACTTTGGGCCAATAGCCAAACCATCGTATAAGTTATAGGTGAATTCTGGTACCAAAAATAACTGGTTGTATTTTGGATCTTCAATATCTTCAAATATCCTGAACTGGAATGGTTTATTTAATATTTTACCCCTGCTTTTAAAGTTATTTCTTTGATCAAATTCAGGAATTATTTCTTCATAATTTACAGCTAATTGGTTACTTCCAAGATCTTTTAAATAAATTATAGTATCGTTATAAAAAGCATTCACCCAATCTTTTGAAAGCACCTTCTTATCCTTAAGTTGATATACGGCTACAGGCATAGGATTTTTAGTCTTATTTAAGAGTCTTACTTTAATAGAATCTGATACCTTAGTAATCTTATCTATTTTAAAATCAATATCCTTATTGCTTCCTAAATAATTGGTAGAGAACCATGAGATATCCTTATCGGTTAAAGAGGAAAGAATATCAAAGTAATCATCAGGATCTGAATATTTTAATTTATTTTTTTCAAAGTAAAGTTTTAAACTTTCATTCACTGTTTCTGTGCCTAAATAATCTTCCAAGTATTTGAAACCTAAACCGCCTTTATAAGGATTCGAAAGATTTTGATTGAACTTGAGTAGACTGTCTTGTGGAAAATCGACGGCTTGACCTAAATTCTGTCTTATAGTAGTTTCATGAATAAATTGATATCGATCATTGAACATCAGATCGGAAGCGTAAAACCACTTCACTCCAAAGAAATCTGAAAAAGTCCCTAATAATTTTACATCTGGATAATAGGTTTCTACATAATCCATCATGGTTTTTACTAAAATCGCGTCTAAAAACCATTGATTTTTTCTTGCATCAATTAAGAAAGACCTTCTTAAGTATTGATTTGTTATGGCTTTTAAGAGTTTGATATCATATTGAAACCCATCTGGGAAAGGCCGGATAAAACTAGGAAGTTGATTTAGACCATATACAGGAGAAAGGTTATATTCTTCTTCTGTAATAAGCATAGTTTCGAATCCAAATTCACCTAATTTTTCTTCAAGAAAGTAAACAATCCTATCGGTTATGAGTGCTTCAATTTCTGGACGTAAGTCACTATCTTTTAAATTGGTGTAAATCTTTACATGATCTGTTTGTATCACCTCAAAATTATCAATGCGTTTTACAAAAAGGGGTGAACCAACCATTTGCTTCGCTTTAAGCTTTATTTTTTGAAAACCTGCTAGATCTCCAGTAGATTGGGTTTGGTCAAAATTGGAGCGAATAGTGTATTGATCTGGAACCTGAATAGTAATGTCGTAGTCCAGTTTTTGAGAAGGATAATCATTGAGGTCTTTATGGCTATATAGGACCCAGTCTTTTCCATAAACAGCGGGAACAATTAGCCAATCTTTAAGTAATAATTCTCTTTCTTTCCAGCCAAAGCCATTAAATTTTTGATCTGGAATGGTCAAGGTATAATGAAGGTTGACCTCTATAGAAGCTTTTGGTGCTAAAGCTTGGTCTAAATCTAACTCAATTAAATCGACTTGCCCTTCAACATACCTCCATTGGGATTCTCCAAGATTTGTAGATAACGAGTGAATTTGTGTACCACCCCTTTCAAGACTAGAAGCAAAGTGAAATCTACGAACATAATCTTGAGCGTAACGCTTAGCAAGAGGACTTTCCTTGTCGGAAAATGCATTTAACCAATTGTAAAAATAAATGGTCTCCAAGGCTTTACCACTTGTATTTTCATACGTGATCGTTTGTTCGATGATGAAGGTTTTTAAATCTTCAGACGATTGAATATCAGAAATAATTTTATTTTGAGAAAAGCTCAAAATAGAAGTAAGGCTTAAAAGGAAAAAGGTGTAAGTAGTTTTCAATGTGATACTGTAAATTTTTCTGGATGTGGCATTTTTTAATTTTTAAAACATAGTAACCAATCAAAAGGGTAGGAATATCCAATTTGATATGTACGTAAAACGCTTAAATTAATGACTTCTTGCCGTAACTCTTAAATTTTAGGTTGACGCTGCCAAATTAAATTAAGAAATTTCTAACAAAAGGAATTTGACATCGCTATTTAGAAATTTGGACTCAAATCGTATTCATTGTAAAATTTATCCAAAATATCAACGACTTCATCTTCAGTATCTACAAGATCGATCAAGTCTAAATCCTTAGTACTAACTGTTTTAAATTTTTCAGCTAAGGTTGATTTTATCCAGTCCATAAGTCCACTCCAATAGTCTTTACCAACTAATATAATAGGGAATTTATCAATTTTTCCTGTTTGTATCAATGTAATCGCTTCAAAGAGTTCATCAAGAGTTCCAAAGCCACCTGGCATCACTACAAAGCCTTGAGAATATTTTACAAACATGACTTTTCTAACAAAGAAATAATCAAAATCTAAATTTTTATTTGCATCTACATACGGATTTTCATGTTGTTCAAAAGGCAAATCAATATTAAGTCCTACCGAAGTTCCTCCTCCTTGGTTAGCGCCTTTGTTTCCTGCTTCCATTATACCAGGTCCGCCGCCTGTAATAATCCCATAACCCTGCTCTACAATTTTACTTGCTACTTTCACGGTTAGTTCATAATATTTATCCTCAGGTTTTGTCCTTGCAGACCCAAATATAGAGACACATGGACCTATCTGACTCATTCGTTCATATCCATAAACAAACTCACTCATGATTTTAAATAAAGCCCAACTGTCGTTAGTCTTTATTGCGTTCAAATTTTTGTATTGTTTATCTACCATAATAAAGTATTAGTTGAGTTCTTTTCTTAAAAATTCTGCTGTATAGCTTTTTTTGTCTTTAGCGACTTGTTCTGGAGTTCCTCTTGCAACGAGTTGTCCTCCTTTTTTTCCTCCCTCATAACCGATATCAAATATATAGTCTGCTAGCTTT
This sequence comes from Psychroflexus sp. MES1-P1E, assembly GCF_002836055.1. Taxonomy (GTDB): domain Bacteria; phylum Bacteroidota; class Bacteroidia; order Flavobacteriales; family Flavobacteriaceae; genus Psychroflexus. Next base: position 3,165 of record NZ_PJBS01000320.1, on the reverse strand, counting down.
ATCACATCCATATTATGTTCAATAATCAATACCGAATTTCCTTTATCTACGAGTTTTTGTAAAACTTCCATAAGAACTTTAATATCTTCGAAGTGAAGTCCTGTGGTAGGTTCGTCCAATATATAAAACGTATTTCCAGTGCTGATTTTGGAAAGTTCTGAGGCTAGTTTTATACGTTGTGCCTCTCCTCCAGATAAGGTGGTACTCTGTTGACCTAATGTGATATAACCTAAACCTACGTCTTTTATTGTTTTCAGTTTGCGATAGATTTTTGGGATAGGCTCAAAGAAATCAGTTGATTCATCAATAGTCATTTGCAGGATATCACTTATAGATTTTCCTTTAAATCGTATTTCCAAAGTTTCTCTGTTAAACCGTTTGCCCATGCATGTTTCACATTCCACGTATACATCTGGCAAAAAGTTCATTTCTATGACTTTTAAGCCTCCTCCTCTACACGTTTCACACCGACCACCTTTTACATTGAAACTAAACCGTCCAGGCTTGTAGCCTCGAATTAAGGCCTCTGGCGTTTTAGCAAATAAGTTTCGTATTTCTCCGAAAACGCCTGTGTAAGTTGCAGGATTGGAGCGTGGTGTTCTTCCAATAGCGGATTGGTTAATATCAATGACTTTGTCTAGATGTTTTAAGCCTCTCACTGTTTTATGAGGTAAAGCCTCCATCTTACCATTAAAAAAATAGTTATTTAACACCGGATATAAAGTATCATTAATAAGTGTGGATTTTCCACTTCCAGATACTCCTGTCACTACAATAAGCTTTCCCAAAGGAATTTTGATAGAGACATCTTTGAGATTATTACCAGTCGCATTCATAAGGTGGAGATGCTTTCCATTGCCTTTTCTTCTCTTTTCCGGAATTTCAATTTTCTTTTTTCCAGAAAGGTAATCTGCTGTAAGTGTGTTGTGAGTGAGAATTGTTTTTGGAGTGCCTTCGCTAATAATCTGTCCTCCATTTTTACCAGCATGAGGACCAATATCTATGACATGATCTGCGCGCTCTATCATATCTTTATCATGCTCTACGACAATTATAGAATTTCCTAAATCTCGAAGAGAGACTAAAGAATTGATAAGTTTTTCGTTGTCACGTTGGTGCAAGCCAATACTAGGTTCGTCCAAGATATAAAGGACCCCCACAAGTTGAGATCCTATTTGCGTGGCAAGTCTTATCCTTTGGGCTTCTCCTCCAGAAAGGGTTTTGGAGCCTCTGTTTAAGTTTAGATAGTTTAGCCCAACATCTTCCAAAAACGAAAGTCTAGTTTTTATTTCTTTGATGATTTCTTCCGCTATTTTTTTTTCGCTTTTCTCGAGTCTAGATAGTAAATCCTTAAAAAAAACAACCAATTCGTCTACATCCATATTCACAATATCTGCGATATTTTTATCGTCGATTTTGTAGTATAAAGATTCTTTTTGTAGTCTACTTCCTTGACAGGTTTCACAGGGCTTTTTATCCATGTATTTTTTGGCCCAACGTTTTAGCGATGCCGAAGATTCTTTTTGATTAAAAGTATCTTCAATAAACTTGGCAACACCTTCAAAATTATAACTGAATGTTTTATTAACTTTAGAGGTATCGCTATATTTTTCGAATCTTGCTTTTCCTCCGTGCAGAATAATATCCAAAGCTTCTTCAGGTAGAGTTTCAATTGGATCTTTTAAATCAAAATCGAAGTGTTCTGCAATGGCTTTAAGCTGTTTGAAAACCCAGTTGTTTTTTTTCTCCTTACCATGAGGCTCGAGGCCACCTTCTCTAATTGAGAGATTAGGATCCGGAATGATACGATCTAGATTAATTTCAAAAACCTCACCTAATCCATTGCATTTAGGACAAGCGCCTTTTGGGGAATTGAATGAAAAATTATTAGGCTCTGGGTTGGGGTAAGAAATACCAGACGTCGGGCACATTAAATTACGGCTAAAGAATTTAGGCTTTTCCTTGCCATGTTCTAGAATCATCATCACATTATTGCCTTGCTTCATCGCTGTAGCAATACTTTCGCTCAAACGTTTGCTAGAGTTGATATCATCATCGATTTTTATTCGATCTACGACAACCTCTATATCGTGGATTTTATACCTATCCACCTTCATGCCTTTTTCGATGTCTTTTATTTCTCCATCGATTCTTACTTTTAGAAAACCTTGCTTAGCAATTTGCTCGAATAATTCTCTATAATGGCCTTTACGAGAGCGTATAACTGGAGAGAGAATATTTACTCGCTTATCCTTAAAGCCTTCTACTATGTTATTTTGAATTTGTTCATCGGTGAAGCTTACCATTTTTTCACCAGTCTTGTAACTGTAAGCTGTACCCACTCGTGCATACAAAAGTCTGAGGAAATCGTAAATTTCTGTGATGGTTCCTACAGTACTTCTTGGACTTTTTGACGTGGTTTTTTGCTCGATAGCAATAACAGGTGATAAGCCATCAATTTTATCAACATCTGGACGTTCCAATCCACCCAAAAATTGCCTAGCATAAGCCGAAAAAGTCTCTATATACCGGCGTTGACCTTCTGCGTAGATAGTATCGAAGGCCAATGAAGATTTTCCAGAACCAGATAAGCCTGTGATGACCACAAGCTTATTTCTAGGTATTTTGACATCGATGTTTTTTAAATTATGAACTCTAGCCCCAAGGACTTCAATAAACTCTTCTTTTTTTTCCATAGCGATTTCAACGCGCGAATTTAAGTAAACAAAATGAGGTTTTTGGGTTTAATACCATTAGCTTATGTATTGTTGAAACCTTAATTGAATACACATATTCGACATAAGACAGGATAGTCTAAATAGAGATGCCAGCAGGTAGTAAATCTTTGTATTTTAGTCTGTTTTTTCTGAAAAATTTCGCGATCTCAGGAGAGGTAGGCATCACCTTAAAGCGAGTATCTTTAAAGCTATCGAGGATTTTTGAAATGAAAATATTTTGAATTTCAGAATCTTTATAAGCATCTGGAACAGTCAATTTAGTAAGAAAAATTTTGCGTTCTTGCTCAGAAAATTCAGCCGTTAATATTTCACCTTCAATTTTAGCTTCATACTGCCTTTGGAAATCATTTTTTATAACTTCAAATTCTACTGTTTTCATTTTTTGAATGATTTGTGTAAGATCGTTAAATCCATAAAACTAAATTAC
>NZ_PJBS01000289.1 GCF_002836055.1 Psychroflexus sp. MES1-P1E | reverse complement strand
AATATTGGCATATGGAAGCTCTTTAAACAAAAAACAACTTTACCTCATCCAGTAGGTATTGTTATAGGTTACAAGGTTATCATAGGGAAGGGGTGTAAAATTTATCATAACGTTACTATAGGGACTAAGGATACTAAAAACTTTAAAAATGCACCTTATCCCATAATAGGTGATAATGTACTCATTTACCCTAATAGTATCATAATTGGAGATATTAGTATAGGTGATAATTCAATCATTGGAGCTGGAGCTATTGTTTTGAATGATATACCTTCAAATTCTATTGTGATTGGTAATCCTGCTAGAATTATAAAAAGAAAGATTTCATAGAAAAAAATTATGAGTAAAAATAATCTCCCCAATTTTATAGTTGTCGGTTTCCCCAAATGTGGTTCTACGGCACTACATTATTATTTGGAAAGCCACCCAGAAATATACATGCCTTTGCAAAAAGAGTTGCATTATTTTACTTCTGATAAATTACTTAAACTCAATAAAGGTCCTGGTGATAAAGAGGTGAAGAAGTTCATGCTTACATCCTTAATTGAATACCAAAAAGCATATAAAAATGTTAGAGATGAAAAGGCTATTGGTGACGCGTCCCCTTCCTATATAAATCATCCTGATAAAATTCCTTTTATTAAAGAAACGCTTAAACAGACTAAGATAATTATCTTACTTCGTGATCCCATAAAAAGAGCTTATTCAAACTACTTACATTTATTGAGAGAAAAACGGGAACATTTGCCATTTTTAGAAGCTTTGGAAGAAGAAGACAATCGAGCTAAAAAGAAATATTCCGATTTTTGGTATTATAAATACAGCTCTACTTATTTCGAAAAAGTGGATAAGTTCAAAAAATCCTTCGATGAGGTTCTGATAATTACTCAGGAGGAACTTAATAATGATACAATTAAAACTGTTAAAAAAGTTTACTCTTTTTTAGATGTTGAAGAAATAATTCCAGAAAATGCTGATCAGCGTTATAATGCTGGTGGAATTTATAAAGATAATTTTATAACTAATTTGCTACTTAAGCAGTCAGTATTTAGGTCAACATTGAAGAAATTAATTCCTATAACCCCTAAAATGAAGGGGTATAAAGAAAAAATGATAGCTAAATACAAAACTAAAGCACCAGCAATAAGCGAAGAAGCGGAAAATTATCTTGTAGAAAGTTTGAAAGAGGATGTTCTTAAATTAAATCAAGTTTATAATGTTGATATTTCTAATTGGAATAACAAATTTAAAAAACAATTAACAAAAATATATAATTGAAATTAGTATTTAAAAAATATAAAATAAGTTTAAGCCTTTTTTTAATTTTAACAGGATTCTTTT
>NZ_PJBS01000288.1 GCF_002836055.1 Psychroflexus sp. MES1-P1E | reverse complement strand
GTTTTGCGCTTGCACCTAACGGCTCGGATATGGTTGGTACGGGAATTAAAAGTAATTTATTTCCGATTAAGCAATTAGCCAAAACTTTTTATTTTGTTTTATCTTTTTTGTTCTAAAGCCAAATCAAAAGATTTGGCGGACTTATTTATAAGCTCTAAACTTTGGGTTAAGCACCAAAACCCGTATTAATTATAGTCATTGTTGTGCAACGTTTTTTACTTTAATCTTCTGTTTCCTTATCTGCTATTAATTCTTTAAAAAAATCAGCAACTTTTGAAGCTCCTTTTTTTCCGCCATCGTCTATATTAGATAGAATTACAACTGTATAATTATTATTTTTGAAATCCATTAATTCGCAATGTATGCCGTACCAGCCTCCACTATGACCAATAATCGTCTGGTTATATCTTTGATCAATATCAATTCCATACCCTAAATGCGTATTGTATCCTTTCACTTTAGGCTTGAACATTAACTCGGTTGTTTCTTTTTTTAATAGCTTATAGTTTCTTAAGGCTTTTGAAAAATTAAATAAATCGCTTACAGTTGAATAATAGAAACCTCCTGGTGAGGCTTTTGTTAAATAGTAGTCATTTTTTTTGAGGCTTTTATTTTCCCCAAACATTGAGGTGTATCCACTTGCTTTATTACTCACAATAGAGTCAATTTCTAATTCAGTTGTGTTGAACATTTTTGTAGGTTTGAAAATATTATCTCTCAAATAATCGTAATAATTTTTACCGCTTAACTTTTCAATGATTAAACCAAGAATTACAAAACCTGACGCACCATAATTATATTTAGTTCCCGGTTTTGATAAAAGTGTATCGTTAACGAAAAGTTTAACAAAGTCTGATGTTTTCTTGTATTCTAAATTTTTCATTTTGTCCTCATCTGCCACATAAAAGTTATTAAGGCCTGAAGTGTGTGTTAGTAATTGATGAATGGTAACAGAATCTCTAACAAGTTTATTTGGGTAATCAGGTAAATAGTTGCCAATAGGAATATCTAATTCTAATTTTCTTTGTTCGTAAAGTTGTAGAGTTGCAACAGAAGTAAACATTTTAGTTATAGAAGCAATATTGAATTTTGTTTCTGTATTATTCTTTACGTTAAACTCAATACTTGAAAGGCCGTAAGCTCTTTGCTCAATTATTTTATCTTTTTTTGCAACTAAGATTGTTCCCGAAAAATCATCTTTATTTAGATTGTCAAGAAATGAAGTAATTACAGATTCTTTGTTACTATTAGATTGTCCGAAAGCGAAAATCCCTATGAATAAAATTATGATTGTTAGATAAATGTTTTTCTTGATTAACATATGTTTTTTTTAATGCTGCA
>NZ_PJBS01000287.1 GCF_002836055.1 Psychroflexus sp. MES1-P1E | reverse complement strand
AATTGATTCTATTTTTCTTACATTTTTGTGCTGAAAAATTGTCCTTAAAAGTGCTTTATCACACAAACCGCATGAATGACCGATTAATTGAATATCAATATCTCGATTTTCTTCTAATAGCCCAAGCACTTTTTGATAACTATTAGTTCTTAAATACTGAAAGGTTTTAAAATGGATCAATAAGTTATTATCAAGCGTTAATTCTAAATTTTTATAATCATCTGAATTTTCATCACCATAGCCAAATATAATTGGGTTATCAGGATCATTTAATTTTCCATGAATATGTATTGGTGGAATTGAGTATATGTTATTATCATCGCTTTCTTTTAGAATTTTATAATAGTGATCTAAAATCTTTGAAGTATAGTTAAAGGTTATAAAATAAATTTTGCTGTAAGTCTTTACGTTTTCATAATCAAATAAGAGCTTATCTATGCTTTTATTAATTACTATATTTTCACTTGATAGCTTTAATTCTACTTGTTCACTTAAATACTTATCTATTAATTTTTTTAAATGCTCGAATTCTTTATTAATTATATTTACTCTATTGGAAAAATCAGATCTAATATTTTTTTCACTTGATGCACTACTTAAATTTTTGAAAACATTTTCTTTTAAAACGTGAAAATATTGTTGTTCTAAATTAGACCAATAGCCTTGTTTATGTTTATCTTTAATGAGAAAATTAAATAAATAAGATGACTTATCTGGCTTTACATTTAATTCAAAATTTAATGTATTTGGAATTTGATTAACGCAAAGCCAAGGATCTAACTCTTCGTTAATAGAATTGAAAAAATATGTATTACTACTATGTTTTTCGCCATTTATGCTTTTTTGATGATAATGACTTTCACTTTTTTTTTCAAATTCAACAACATTATCTTCAAGGTAACTTAAAAATTCTGTGTACCCTGTAGACAAATTATGTGCTCTATCAAAACCATTACCAATTATTACTATTTTACTTTTAGCCATACCTAACTATTCTTACAATTTCAATCTCCTCCTCAGTCAAGTCATACAACTCGTACACCATTTGGTCAATTTCCTTATCGGTTTGGTCGATTTGAGTTTTTAGTTTTGTTGCTTTTTCTTTTTGCTCCTTAAAATACTTCATCCATTCCGCTTCTTCGCCTAAAGATAGTTTTCTGTATTCAGTGTCATTTTTTTTAAAAGATTCTTTCTGTCTTGTCCTGAAATACGGCTACAGGTTAAAATTGATTAGGGCTGTTTTTAAATATACCATATTAGGTGTCTTATGGTCTAAAGATAAATGTAATCTTACTTCATTGTATAAATTAATTGCATTTTTTGCAGCTCTCTCTGCGTGTGCTACGTTTGCAAAGGTTTGGTCTAA